>NZ_JAQMUH010000033.1:0-104851 GCF_028331025.1 Anabaenopsis arnoldii
TGATCTCAAGCTGATGTTTGATGCTTCCCATGCTTTTGGGTGTTCCCACGGTGGTAAAATGATTGGTAACTTTGGCAGCGCGGAGGTGTTTAGCTTCCATGCGACCAAGTTTATGAATACCTTTGAAGGGGGTGCAATTGTTACCAATGATGATGAGTTAAATCAGAAGCTGCGGTTAATGAAAAACTTTGGCTTTTCTGGTTTTGATAATGTCATCTATTTAGGTACTAATGGTAAAATGTCGGAGGTATCCGCCGCTATGGGGTTAACTTCCCTAGAAAGTATGGAGGAGTTTATTGAGGTTAACCGCCGCAACTATGACTGTTATCAAGAAGGTTTAGCTGGTATTCCTGGGGTGTCCTTGTTTCCTGTGAATCAGGCTGAAAAGCATAACTATCAGTATATTGTCTTGGAGATAGACGAGGAGAAAGCCCAAGTTAGTCGGGATATGTTAATCAAGATTCTCCATGCTGAGAATGTGATTGCGCGGCGCTATTTTTATCCCGGTTGTCACCGTATGGAACCCTATCGCTCTTATTTCCCCCATGCGGGTTTGTTGTTACCTGAGACTGAGAAGTTAGGTCAGAGGGTGTTGGTTTTACCCACGGGGACAGCGATTTCTGAGGAGGATATAGGAAAAATATGTCAGATTATCTACTTAACTAGTAAATCAAGCAAATAACTCATAAACTCTAATCTCAGTTTAAGATATTTTGATATAAAAAATGAAATGGTTAAAAATTTATTAAATACAAAAATTCTAATTACAGGAGCTTGTGGCGTTACTTCTCGATCCGTAGTAAGAAGTTTAAAAAAGAGTTCAATATTCAATAATGTGCGAATTATTGGTACTGATATTTGCGAAAATCCATATGGATTATATGAAGGACTTTATGATCGTATATATAGAGTTCCTTTCTGTAGTAATCCTGAATATCATAATATCATGACCTCAATTTGTGCTGAGGAAAAAATTGATGCTGCAATTATCATTCCAGAATTAGAAGTGCTTTACTGGTGTAAAAATCAAATTCCAGTTAAAACCTTATTACCGCCCCCTTTATTCCAGAGAAATGTTTTTTGCCATTAGAAGCTAAGAAATAAGTTGATAACCGGAGTATACACAATTATTAAATTTTTATAATTTTATTAAACTTAAAAAAAAGAAACCAGGTAACAAGGATTAAAGTCTAGGAGATATTAACAGTAATGCCCATAAGAGTGCCGGATAATCAATTATCACTATCTCAGCTTTTCCCCGACCAAAGAATTATTAAAGATGGCGATTTTTCCCATCTTAATAAACCCGATGCTGAAGATGAAGGAGCTTTAGTCTATTGTGAAAATGAAAAGTTTTTCCAGCAAGCGGTACAGAATCCTTATGTTTCAGCCATAATTACAACCAGGGTGTTTGCCGAAAGATGTCCCATTTCCTGTGTTATTAGTGACACTCCCAGGTTAGAATATTATCGTCTTTACAATCATCTCCAAAGCCAAGGGCTGTTATCGCCGGTGATGGAATTTGGCAGGGGAAATTTATGTCAAATACATCCCACAGCCCTTATTTCTCCTAAGTCCTTGATTGATGATGGTGTAGTCATTGAACCCCAGGTGATTATCGGGGATAATGTGGTGATTGGGAAAGGAACTTATATTGCAGCTGGTACGGTGATTGGTACAGATGGATTAATGCCACTTTGGGATACTGATGGTACTGCTTTGAGAGTACATCATGCGGGCAGTGTGGTCATTGGTAATCATACAAATATTTTAGCGAACTCAGTAATTGTCCGTTCCGTGTTTCCAGAACCCACAACTATTGGTAATAACACTTATATAGGCATCATGACAAATATTGGCCATGATGCCTATGTTGGTAATCAATGTTTTATTGCTGGTAATTGTGTCATTGCGGGTGTGGCTCGTATTGAAGACGGAGTAAAAATCTGGGCTTCATCTAGCATTACTCATGGTTGCCATGTGGCTAAAAATGCTCAAATCATGATGGGCAGTGTTGTCATTAGTAATGTGAAGGAGGGAGAGGTTATTTCGGGCAACTTTGCCTACAATCACCGCCAACATACTACTAAATATTTAAAGGAAAGCAAAGGATGATCATTATACCGGATTTTGATATAGAAATTCCCTTCAAAGGCACACGCAATTATTTACAGAGTTCAGATGTGTATAATGCTCTATGTAATGGGATTATGGAATTTACTGGTATTACTGATTTTCATCTAATGAGTAAAACTAAACTAGTATTTAGAAATTTTGCTCAACACCCCCTGCGCGCCGTGTTTCAATCACATCATACTAGTGCCAAGGCGGTATTTAGCTTTGAAATTAATGATGTTAAATATAGATGTGAATTGATAGAAAGGGAAGCAGAAGTACAAAATCGGATTGCGTTTAACGAAGAAGCAATTATCACCGAATGTGTCTTTGATTTAGATCACAAAACAGTTGCTTTTGCTTCTATCGCAGATTTTCCCTATACTCCCATAGAAATAGTTGTCGCCGCTAATAAAAGCTTACATATGCAGTATTTTTACCAAAATCCTGGGAAATGGTTATTCACGGAAATTTTTACCGAAAAACCTCTAAAAGATATATATTTTGACACCATGAAAATTATGTTAAAAACCTGTTTAGGTACAAGGTTAACCAAAAGTGCCATCATTTTAGATGATACCGAGTGCGGTTATATTTGTTTTTCCCTTAGCCCAAGTAACACCTGATGCAATTAACAAACCTATGATTGGTATAGAAGAAGTTGCTTATTATATTCCCCCAAATAGACATAGCAATTATAATTACCTGGAAAAATTTAGTTTAGATTCCTCTTTTATAGAAAATAAATTAGGAGTGAGACAGGTTGCTATTGCCTCGCCATCAGAAACCACCTTTGATTTATGTACCCAGGCTTACACAGAGCTTTTAAAAAAAGTTACGATTAATAGTAATGAAATTGACTGCATCAGCGTTGTTACTCAAACTCCCGGCGAAAATATTCCTCATATTGCTGGGAAGATACACGGATATATCAACGCCCCTCCCACTTGTGCTTGCTTTGATATATCCTTGGGGTGTTCGGGTTATGTTTACGGGTTAACTATACTTAAAGCCCTGATGGAATCACAAGGATATAATAGGGGGTTACTATTTACTTGTGATCCTTATTCTAAAATCATTAACCCCGATGATAAAAATACATCTCTACTATTTGGTGATGCGGCTACTGTAACCTTATTATCCCACGAGCCAGTTTTGAGCATAGGAGTCAGTACAAATAACACTTTAGGCAAAGGTGCTCAGGAATTAAAAACCGAGAATGGTAATTTAGTCATGAATGGCAGGGCTGTTTATAATTTTTGTGTGCAGAACATTCCTCAAGATGTTAAAAAAGCATTAAGTTTGAATAGGGTTAACATAGAAGATATTGATATGTTTATTCTACACCAGGGGAGTAAATTTATTGTGGATTCCATCCGCCAGCGGTTAGGGATAGCGGCAGAAAAAGTCCCTTTCTTTGCCCATGAGTATGGAAATACAGTTTCTTCTTCCATACCCATCATCTTATCTGATTTTATCGATAAAAATCATGTGAAAAAAATCTTGATTAGTGGATTTGGTGTAGGTTTGTCATGGGCTACTAATGTGCTGATGCGTATATAGTATAATATAATTTTAATCTAGTTTAATCTAGTGATTTTTGAGGAGAATTTATGAGTTACTGTACTGCCCAAGATATTATCGAGATTGTTCGAGAGTTGGATTTAAGTACCATTAAACCACAACAACAAATATTTGCAGATGTGCCACTAAGTCAACAGGGGGTTGATTCTCTAGACAAAATGAATATCTTTATGTTATTGGAGGAAAAATACGAGATTAAAATACCTGATGAGGACTTTGATGATTTGAACACTTTTACGATGATTTCCGATTATATTAATCAAACAATCCCCAATTGTTGATACAGAGTAAGAGCATCTTAATTAGGCTTGACATAAGGGCTGAGAGGAATCTAATGTAGAGTCAATGAAACATCCTCTGAGAACTCGAATCATGTAATCGTTATCCATACCAGTGCGTTTCATTTATTTTACCCGGAGTAATTATTGAGGAATGTGTAGCAATTGGTACTTTAAGCCTGGTGAATAAAAATTGTCAATCTTTCACAATTTATGCTGGTTATCCGATCAAACGAATTGCACCCAGAAAACAGGATATTATAGAAGTTGAGAAATCTTTTCTCAAAACAGAGAAACTTATCTCAGCACAAAAGCTCAAGCGAAAAATCGCCTGAGTAGTGAAACTAAGGTTATCAATTTGAGAAAAGGTTAAAGTATTAACACTGACAGTTGTCAAGGTGCAGCATTTTCCTAATAACCTTGCTTGTGGAATATTCATACTAAATGCATGAAGATACCACTATCTACCACTACCACGCTCATCAGCAAAACTTACAGTTATCATTGTTGTTTTCATGATTCCAAAATCAATTAAATATTCCTCAACATTTAAACCGGGGATAATTGACACCTACTAGCTGTTGACTGCGGTTAACTAGGGTTACCTATTCTCGCAGATAATATAGAACTATAGGTATGTCAACTAACTCAAACCATCCGACGAGATTGCTTTGATCAGCAATATCCCTAAAGTTGCCAGCAGTTTTTAATACTTACACTGTTTTTTTATCTGCCGCCACTACTGTTATTCCTATTGCTTCATTGTTTTGATTGTCCCGATAAATAGTGGTTAAGTGTCTGTCATAGGATGCTGATTCATCTGGTCTTGTTCCGATTTGCTCCCTAGTATTAAGTTAGTCAGCAAAGTTAAGGAAGAAAATCAAAAATAATCAGAAATATCAGAATTAAGTTTTCAGACCTTCAATTAAATGAATACAAAATTTTTATATGTATCAAACATAGTTTTGAAAAAAATGCCTGTTTACTTAACCCTAGTTATTGAATACCTGGTTTAAATCCAAAATCCGGATAGTTTACACACAAAAACTCATATTCAAAATATATATCCTCAACTTATCCTTGTCAGTGGTATTCCCCTGTGGGATTGGGGATTTACAGAGCAACAGTTACTGATAGTAGATGAATGAGATTAATTTATTTAAATGATTTTTATCAGAAGTTATACTTATAAATCTATGTAGGTGAAAATAGCTATAAACATCAGATTGTATATTGACATATAGTATTTCCCATGATCGTGAGTTACAAAGTTTTTTAGTTTGAGGGAACAGGGAATAGGGAATAGGGAACAGAATATCAGGGGGTATCGTGGTTTCGACTTCGCTCAACCACCGAAATCAATAAGTTCCGGTAAGCGCAGTCGAAGGGAACAATATCAGGGGGTATTGTGGTTTCGACTTCGCTCAACCACCGAAATCAATATCTTCCGGTAAGCGCAGTCGAAGGGAACAATATCAGGGGGTATTGTGGTTTCGACTTCGCTCAACCACCGAAATCAATATCTTCCTGTAAGCGCAGTCGAAGGGAACAATATCAGGGGGTATTGTGGTTTCGACTTCGCTCAACCACCGAAATCAATAAGTTCCGGTAAGCGCAGTCGAAGGGAACAATATCAGGGGGTATTGTGGTTTCGACTTCGCTCAACCACCGAGATCAATAAGTTCCGGTAAGCGCAGTCGAAGGGAACAGAATATCAGGGGGTATTGTGGTTTCGACTTCGCTCAACCACCGAGATCAATTCACTAGATAAAGCTTAAAGCCCGTCCCCGTACTTGTGTATTTACCTTACCTTGGTCATAAACAATTTCACCACCGACGATAGTGGTTACAGGCCATCCTGTGAGGTTCCAGCCCTCAAAAGGACTCCAACCACACTTAGTTAACAGTTCCTCCCGGCGTACAGGATGATAGGTGTTTAAATCTACTAGAACTAAATCCGCATCGTAACCAGGAGCGATCGCCCCCTTATTAGGGATACCATAAGCCACCGCCACGGCGTGAGACATCCAATTAACCACTTGAGACACAGTACAGCGACCTTCCTGAGCCGCAGTTAACATCACTGGTAGAGAAGTTTCTACCCCCGGCATTCCAGAGGGAGTATTGGGGTATTCTTGGGCCTTTTCTGCCAAGGTGTGGGGGGCGTGGTCTGTAGCAATAAAATCAATCACACCGTCGCGCAGAGCTTGCCACAGTACCTCATTATCATGGGGCGATCGCAAAGGTGGATTCATCTGGGCTAAAGTGCCAATTGTATCATAAGCACTAGTATTTAATACTAAATGCTGTGGTGTTACCTCTGCTGTCACCCAACTTGGTTTATCCTGACGCAGTAACTCAGCTTCCTCCGCCGTGGACATATGGAGGATATGCAGACGGCGTTGATATTTACGAGAAAGTTTTAAGGCTAATTGAGTGGCTAAAAGTGCCGCTTGATTATCTTGAATCTGAGAGTGAACCGCCGGATCATGAATACCGGCAAATTCCTGACGACGTTGGTTAATTCTCGCTTGGTCTTCCGCATGAACAGCGATTAGGCGATCGCCTCGAGCAAATATAGCATCTAAAGCCTCTTCTTGATCCATCAGTAACTGACCATGCATCGACCCCATAAAAACTTTAATTCCTGGGGTCGGCGTTGCCAAAAGTAAATCTGGCAGATTCTCAGGGGTAGCGCCAATAAAAAAGCCATAATTAACCACGCACTTACTGGCTGCACGTTGCAACTTATCATCTAAAGCTTGCTGAGTGGTAGTCAGCGGGCGGGTGTTAGGCATTTCCAAAAAGGAAGTCACACCACCTTTGGCGCAGGCGCAACTGGCTGTAAACAAGTCTTCCTTATATTCTAGGCCTGGTTCCCGGAAATGCACCTGGGGGTCAATAACTCCCGGCAACAAAGTTAACCCTTGAGCGTCAATTTCTGTAGTTGGTGCGGTGGTGGAAATCTGGGGCGCAACTTCGACTATTTGGCGATCGCGCGTTAGCACATCCCCCACCATTGACTCACCATTGGGGAGAATAATATTAGCGCCGCGAATTAGTAAACTATATGGAGATGACATGAGGTTAATAGGATTTGAACAGATACTCGTGCTTTTAGGATGAACTTGATTGCCAGTTAATTTCCCTGATTGGGATGTATTTTTACATATCCTGACTACCTTTGGCATCCCAAAGCACAAAAACTTAATTTTTAATGGCTTCAAGCTTTTATGATCAATGATCACTTCGACTCAGAAAACAGAATTTACTCGTTAAGATTAAAGAATATATTCTCCGCCAACGAGTTAATTACTGTCCTCCTGCCAAATTTTCAGTAATTTCATGCAAAATCAAGTGTCTGATAACAACTCCGCTCAACAATCTGATAATTCGTGGTTTGCCGAACTAGCTAGAACAGTTGTATTAAGCATTGTGCTAGCTCTAGGCATTCGTACCTTTGTAGCCGAAGCTCGCTGGATTCCTTCTGGCTCTATGGAGCCTACACTCAATGGTACTCCCGACCAGTGGAAGGCAGACAAGATAATTGTCGATAAATTGAAATATAGGTTTTCTCGACCACAGCGCGGAGATATTGTCGTCTTTTCTCCCACACAAACACTACAAAACGAACAATACAAAGACGCGTTTATTAAACGTATAGTAGCCCTACCAGGAGAAAAGGTACAACTTAAGGATGGGCAAGTGTACATTAATAATCAACCCCTGAAGGAACTTAGCTACCTGTCCTCCGAGCAGCGCACAGAAATTGATGTTTGTACATCAGTCGCCCAGCAAGCATACTTAGCACAAACGCAAACCATACCCCCTGACTCATACCTAGTTTTAGGTGATAATCGCAACAGTAGCTATGACAGCCGCTGCTGGGGTGTTGTTCCCCGGGAGAATATTATCGGTCGTGCTGTACTCCGTTTTTGGCCGCTAAATAATATTGGGGGACTGAATTAGCCGCTATTGTATGCCTAGATTCAATTACAGTCAAACCCCCCGGATGGGGAATTGCCCTCAATTCCTGGCGTTCATTCTTGTTCAGCAGCAATGAATACCAGGAGGTATGAATTTATGCAAAAAATCAAATAGTCACAGCCAAATATCTATCTATAGAGGCTTGACAGACTATTCACACAATGAGACTCTAACTACTAAGAACTTAAGATTCAGAAAATCAAGACTTTTTTATATATTCGAGACTACTATTTTTAGTTTGATAACAGCATAATAGAAATGTGACTGATTTGTTAGCCCCTTTACAATCCTTGAAAGCAGGAAACTGGTTCAAACTGATCTGCGGAGCCAGCTACCAACATTTGCCGGCCGTCAGAAGTTTAACATTAGCCTATACATTGGCGGGTGCTGACTGTATAGATGTGGCTGCTGACCCTGCTGTGATCGCAGCGGCCCAGGAAGGGTTACAAGTAGCCAAGAGTTTGGTCAAGGATGCACAACTGAGGGGTTATAGCTATCAGGGCAATGTACCTTTTTTGATGGTGAGCTTGAACGATGGGGAAGATCCCCATTTTCGTAAAGCCGAGTTTAACTCTAGTGAGTGTCCCCCAGATTGCTCTAGACCCTGTGAAACTATTTGCCCAGCACAAGCGATCGTATTTAACAGTATAAGTGAATTTTCGGGGGTTGAAGCCCAAAAGTGTTACGGCTGTGGACGTTGCCTACCCATTTGCCCATATGATAAAATTTATACAAAATCCTATATATCCAGTGGCACAGCGATCGCACCATTAGTGATTTCCCAGGTAGTAGATGCCTTAGAAATTCATACAAAAGTCGGAAATTTGGCAAAATTTAGGCAACTATGGCAAACAATTGCACCATGGGCTGACCAACTGCAATTAGTAGCCATTAGCTGCCCAGATGGGGAGGGAATAATTGACTACCTCCGAGAAATTACTGAGATAATCACACCCTTATCTGGTGCCTTAATTTGGCAGACAGACGGCCGCCCTATGAGTGGTGATATTGGGGATGGCACCACCTTAGCAACGGTGAAATTAGGGCAGAAAGTTTTGACAGCTAACTTACCGGGGTATGTCCAATTAGCAGGTGGCACTAATAGCTACACAGTTGCTAAGTTAAAAGCAATGGGGCTATTGAAATCTCTCAACAGTGCTCATGTTTCTGGCATCGCTTACGGTAGCTACGCCCGTGTGCTGCTGTCACCAGTGCTCGAACAGTTAGAGAATCAGGAGGTGAGTCAAACCAGTGTTAAGGCCAAACCGCGCCTGGAAGAAGAACCCGAATTACTCTGGCGAGCAGTCAAGCTTGCCCATTCCCTAGTTTCCCAGATCAAGTCATAGCAGGAGCTATAACTCCTCCTTCACTTTGGCCGCCTTCAGTGTAAACGTTATCTCTCAAAAGGTCACCATAGAAAGCATGACGATTAAAGAAGACCTTCAAAAGTTATTAGACATTTTACCCCAAGACCTGCAGAAAGTTCTAGAGAGTCATCCCCAACGAGATAATTTAGTAGAAGTGGTCTTGGATCTTGGGCGTTGTCCAGAGGCTCGCTTTCCCAATCAAGCTGAGTATCTGAGCGAAACACCGGTGACTCAAGCACAAATCGACGATTGTATTCAGCGCGTGGGAATTTTTAGCGGAGATAACCGAGCCGGAATTGAGCTAACTTTACACCGTATCAGTGCTATCCGTAACCGCAGTGGTAAAATTATTGGCTTGACCTGTCGTGTGGGTCGGGCAATATTCGGCACTATTGGCATGATCCGCGATTTAGTGGAAACTGGTAAATCAATTCTGATGCTGGGGCGACCAGGTGTGGGTAAAACCACGGCTTTAAGAGAAATTGCCCGGGTTTTGGCGGATGATTTACGTAAGCGAGTAGTAATTATTGACACATCCAACGAAATCGCTGGGGATGGTGACGTGCCGCACCCGGCTATTGGTAGGGCTAGACGGATGCAGGTCGCACAACCGGAACTACAGCATCAGGTGATGATTGAGGCTGTGGAAAACCATATGCCAGAAGTGATCGTTATTGATGAAATTGGTACGGAATTAGAAGCTTTAGCGGCTCGGACTATTGCGGAACGGGGTGTACAGTTAGTTGGTACTGCTCACGGTAATCAAATTGCCAACCTGATTAAAAACCCGACCCTTTCTGATTTAGTTGGCGGTATTCAGGCTGTGACTTTAGGGGATGACGAAGCTAGAAGGCGGGGTAGTCAAAAAACGGTTCTGGAGCGCAAAGCCCCACCGACTTTTGAAATTGCTGTGGAAATGTTAGAACGGCAGCGCTGGGTAATACATGAAAGTGTAGCTGATACTGTAGATACCCTCCTGAGAGGTCGTCAGCCTAGCCCACAAACTAGAACCGTAGATGACCAGGGGAAGGTTTCCATTACGCGGCAGTTATCCCTGGTTAAAGGTCTGGGTGGGGAGTTTCCCAGCACAGAGGAATCTTTGCCACCAGTGCGACCAACTAATGGCTGGCGTTCATCAGGACAAATGGTAGCACTACCTCCCCTGTCTTTAGAACGGGAGCGGGTAAGTGCACCTACTGAGTTTGACCGCTTGCTAGATGAGTCTTTTAACTATTCTGAGAGTTTTGATGTCAAGACCAGTAGATACACCGGCCCCAATGGTGAAGATTTACCACTACATATTTATCCCTATGGTGTCAGTCGTCACCAACTAGAACAGGTGATTGGTGTATTAAATCTGCCAGTGATTTTGACTAAAGACATTGACACATCTGATGCAATTTTAGCACTGCGATCGCACGTGAAAAACCAGGCGAAACTCAGGCAAATGGCTAAAGCCCGTCATGTGCCAATTCACATGATTAAGGCTAGTACAATTCCCCAGATTACCCGTGGTTTGCGGCGGTTGCTGAACATGGAAGATCCGGAAATGACCGATGAGCTAGAACTACAACTGTTTTTACACAGTGGCACTGATGATGAGGTGGATGCCCTAGAAGAAGCTAGACTGGCTGTGGAGCAGATTGTAATTCCTAAAGGACAGCCTGTAGAGTTATTACCCCGTTCTTCTAAGGTACGGAAGATGCAGCATGAGTTGGTAGAACATTATCGACTCAAGTCTGATAGTTTTGGGGAAGAACCAAATCGGCGGTTACGGATTTATCCAGCTTAATTCAAAACTGGGGATGGGGAAAATTACCCTACTTTCCTCATCCCCTATTAACCCTCTTTTGTCACTCTAGGCAGAGGAAAAGTGGAAATACGGGATATTGCAGTTTTGAAAAATTGAAGGAGTTAGATTATTGACAAGCATTTGAAGTTGAAAACAACCGTCAGATAATTGTCGTTATTTGCCAATATCTAATTTCTGATTTTTTCCCACATATAGTCATCCTATTTGAGTTGAGAAATTATCAGTGAGGAAAGGGAACAGGGAACAGGGAACAGGGAACAGGGAACACACCGAACAGAAATTGTTCATGAATCATTTAGGATTGCTATATCTATTTTCGTAACTTAAATCTGAGAATACACGCTTGAATCTTTGCCAATCAGAGTATTTTACTTCCGAGTCTGTAATTCCCCATTATCTGTGATTTGAGCGAATCGCTACCAGAAAATTAAGATTTAATTCATTGAGGACACTTACAAAATTTTTACCACTTTCACCATATAAACTATCTGCCAAGAGAAGATTAAATCTAAACCCCTGTTATGCAATTATTAATAACGGAACATCATACAATTTAAACTTATGGTCTACCGTAATTATTGTTAGACCTTCTACCAAAGCCTGAGCAATTAACATTCTATCAAAAGGATCTTTATGATGCATTGGCAAATCAGCAACCTTTATTGCATGTGCCAATTTCATCGCTAAAACCTCTAATCGACTAAAACGCAAAGCTTCCTCTAAATTATTAGGAGCTATTAACTTTCCTAAAGACTGTTTAATCGAAATTTCCCAAGCACTAATAGCACTAACAAAAATTATATTTTTAGGATTAATAATTACTTCTCGTACCTGAGTTGACAACTTAGAATCATTTTCTAAGAACCATAACAGGATATGAGTATCTAACAAAAAACTCATTAGTCTTCACCATAAAAAGCAGCAATCACCTCTTCCAAAGTATCATCAAAATCCTCAGAAATCTTAACTTGTCCTTGCCAAAAACCTGGAACTCTTGGTTCTAAGACTTCTTCACCATTGATCGCCATTGAGCCATGATTTAAACCCGCTTTTTCAACTGTAGAGTCTTCTGGCTCAAGAGGTAAAACTTTTGCCCAAGGAACGCCCTGACGAGTTAGAGTAATTTCCACATGATTTTGAATATCTGATAATAAATCAACTAAATTTTCAGATAAGTAAGCAATATCAAAAGTTTTTTCTGACATTTTTATTTGTGTCCTACTCACTACAAGTATTATATAGCAATCCGGTTTGACAATCTCGTTTCTTAGCCTCTAGCTGGGAACACAATTCTCAGAGGATGTCTGAAAAGTAAGAAAGCCCACCTAACTGACTTTAGCTCGATAAAGTAGCTTTTCGCCTTGTACATAGCCTGTGTAACGTACTCTCACTGTTGCGCCTGGTTCTGCTGTCCCTTCGATTAATTCGTGCATTTGGGGATTATATGCTACCTCTGCTCCCACTGGGGCGATCGCCTCTATTCCCCACTCCTGTAACAGTCTTTCTAAGGGTTTCTGCACCAAAGGGACAATTTTAATTGCAGCTAGCTGGGGATTTTCCTCAGCTTTATAGGCTACTGTGGGCCATTGTAATAATAAAGATTCCAGTAGTTGTAAACTCGACTGCTGGAACTCCTGTATTAACATTTCTCGCTGTTGTTCTAATTGCTGTTGCGATCGCTGGTACTCTGTTTTTAATGCTTCTATCTCCGTTTGGCTCCGGGGTAGGTCATCCTGAGTAGTCACCGGTGAAAAAGTCTCTATTAATTCACCCAATGAAATCTTCAGCACTTGGGATAACTTCAGCAGCACATCCACCCGCATTTGTGTTAATTTCCCTTGTCGCAGCCGTAAAATTTGCCGTTCTGAAACCCCAGCATCACGACTTAAGGCTTTAAAACTAGGGATATTTACACGCTGCATCAAATTTTGCAGCTTTTGGGTGTGATTACTCATTGGTTAAGCTGTGACATATTTAACTTACATACCATGGGCGGGCAGGATGCCCACCCCACAAAAGTTTCATGTAAATATTTTTTAGGTTATTCTTCCAGTAAACTTCTCAACATCCAAGCGGTCTTCTCATGAACTTGCATCCGTTGAGTTAATAAGTCGGCGGTGGGTTCGTCGTTCACCTCTTCCAATACAGGAAAAATAGAGCGTGCAGTTCTGACTACCGCTTCTTGTCCTTCCACCAGCAAGCTAATCATTTCCTTAGCTTTAGGAACTCCCGCAGTTTCCGCAATTGAACTGAGTTTAGCATATTCGCTGTAGGTTCCCGGTGCTGGGTATCCCAAGGCTCTAATCCTTTCTGCAATTAAATCTACCGCTAAAGCCAGTTCTGTATACTGTGTCTCAAACATTAAATGTAAGGTTTGGAACATTGGACCGGTAACGTTCCAATGAAAGTTATGGGTTTTGAGATACAGTGTATAAGTGTCAGCTAATAAACGAGATAACCCCTCGGCAATTTTCGCTCTACTTGCGTCGTCAATACCGATATTGACATTTTTAGCTGTTGCTTGAGATGACATATTTTTTCTCCTGTTTACTTCTATCCGATTATGCTAAGTGCATCTTGAGTACCCTAGGTGTAGCTTTACGGACTCTCGCCTTGATTGTTGCTTTACCTAAGCGCTGACAAGCTTCATAACGGTGACAACCGGAAAAACCATAATACTGTCCGTCCACTTCTAGGACATCGATGGGTTCCTGTTGTCCGATCGCTGCAATAGACTCCATTAAGGCTTGGACTTTATCAGGGTCGTTGACACGGGGTAAAGGGCGTTTGATTTGATTTAAGGGGATTTCTTCAACTCTCATCATCCTTCTTTGCTCTCCTGTCTTAATCATAGTCGTTATGAGTTTGATTTTACAATTAAGTTGAGTAAAAAATTGTAAATGTATATTAAATAACTACTTACCGTAAAGTAGGCGATCGCCTTCACACCAGCAATATCCTTAAATTTTGGAGCTTCTGAAAATTTAGTTATAGCAGTTTATACCTAGATAAAATACAGATATTAATTGTAGAACTATTGTGGGGTGGGCATCCTGCCCGCCCTGCCATACCCACTTAGAGGATGCTTGATAAGTTGTCAGCCGTAATTTTCATCACATCCTTACCCCCTTTAATTCCTTAAATCCAGTCCCCTTTCCCTTTATAAGGGAAAGGTGAGGGTGGGGTCAAATAATATTCGATACACTAATCATGACTTGACAAACATCCTCTTAGATGAAGTCCGCTGTAAGTGCTTACTCACCTTCTGCATCTATTTCTTGTATATTGAAAATTGGTAACTCTGTCTCCACTTCTAAAGAGTTGGACTTTTCTAACTCTGTTGGTTGTGGAAACTCCGTAGCTGCAAATAATTCACTGTTAATCACTTCCTCAAATAAGGAAGATAAACTAGGATATAAATCTACAGTAGCATCTAAAACCCACAGTAAATCAAGCAATTCACCATCAAATTGCCAAGCTTGAGGACGAATATCATCCAAAGGTGAGGACTTTTTACCAGCACCGTCTCTCATCCTATAAGCTAACCAGGACTTGACAACTTCTAAACCTGAAACACTAAAATTATAAACTTCTGGGCGGACATTTTCAAATACACCTTTACCAACTTTTAATTCTTGTGTACCCACATCATAAGAAAATTCCGTGGGATAATCATTGACTGTATTGGGTATTCCTACTTGACAACGAACTTTACCAACAGGAATTTTACCTGGTTTTTTACCACTGGGAACAAACCTTTCACCATAGGTATGTAACCAAACTAAAGTGCGTCCTATTTCCACTACTTTGATAAATAAATCCCTATTTTTAGTAATGGGAATCCTTGGTCCAGGTGTTTCTAGTTCATGCCAAAATTCTTTGACATATTTGGGAGTTGCTAGTATAGCATAACAATAAGCAAAAAAATCTTGTGGTGAAATATTGCAATTGAGTATATTACTAATAACTTCTAAAACTCCAGTCGTAATATTAGGTTGATTACCTTGCGAATTTCTCCAGAGAGGAATAATATTTTTACCCCCAAAAGAACCACGAAAATGATGTAAATCAGGAATTAAAGCAGTAACAACAGCAGCAGAACCTTCACCTATAACATTAGTTAATAAACTTGTCATATAAACCTGCTGATCACTGTGAGAACGTCGTAAATTGGGTCTAGGGCGATCGCACAATCTATTATCTAATAAAGCCCACTGGCGATCAAAACTGCGATAAGCATAACGAATTGGTTCTACAGGTAAATCCTTAGATAATAAATTAGCAATGGGAGCTAATAAATTTCCTTTATCTTCTAAAGATGAATACTGTTTACTAATTTTTCTAGCATCTGTTTCTTTAAACAGTTTTTTCTGTATCCCTGGCGATTTACTAGCATTAATCAAATTTTCCCAACGTTTATGTAAAACTTCCTTATTTTCACCAATAGTCCATTTTCTTTTAAATTGAATACCATTTTCTTGCCAAGGAAATAAATCAGTTAACTTTGCCCAATTCCAATAATCTGTATCACTAACAGGTAAAAATAAATCAGTCCAATTCTTGGGACATTCACGCCATTGTAAATCTTTAAAAGAGTGAATATTATCTAAAACTGCTAGTTTTTCTTGAGTTGTACCATCAATTCTAGTAAAATGAACTTTAGCAGCAACTTCAGGTTGAGGTTGGTTGTAACAAACCCCAATAGCAATAGCCACAGGAGTTTGAATTGCAAACACATTATCTGTTTTTCTAGCCCCTAAATTATCACCTTCCAAATCAATAATCCACAGTTCATCAAACGTTTGACGCATCACCTTACGCATTCCCGCAAATCCAGGGCCACGCAAATAGGAAGAAGCTGTTATAAAACTGATAATTCCGGCTTGATTTTCTGTGTTAGCTTCAAATACTTTCCACAAAGCCCATCGCCAAAAATAAACATAGTCATTATATAAATTTTTAGCATGAACACCATAACCCATTTCTGTTAATGGTTCTAGAAAATCCTCTAAAATAGGACGTTTTTTAATTAATTGCCGATTTTCATCTACCTTTTGCTCATCATCTCCAAATCTGACCCATCCACCCTTTCTTTTTTGATTAATTAAATCATCTTCATCAATTGTTTGACGGTTATAAGGTGGATTTCCTAAGCAAACCATCACCGGTGTATTTTGTTTAATTTTTTGAGCGCGTTTATATTCTTGACCTAAAGATTTGTAAATTAAAGGTAAATTACCACTTAATTCAGCATAGGGAGATTCTAAAGTATCACTCAAATAAACATGAACACCATTTTCAGGTAAAGTACCACCTTCACTTAAAATTTGTTGAGTGAGACGTAAATGAGCAACAGCATAAGGGCCAACTAAGATTTCAAAAGCGTGAATATTTGCTGCTGCATTTGTAGCAGCAGAAACTCTCATTCCTTTTCCTCTTAAATTACTAATTTGATCTAGTCCATGTTTAATAGCTGTTAAAATATAAGTTCCTGTACCACAAGCAGGATCTAAAGTAATAACTTTATCATCTACAAAGGAAAATTCAGCATCAAAATGCTCTCCTAATAATTCAGCTACTAATCTTACTTGTGTTTTAATAACAGGAATAGGAGTATAATAAACTCCTCTTTCTTTTCTCATCTTTGGATCATATTGAGCCAAAAAATCCTCATAAAAATATAACCAAGGGTCTTCAGAATCATTTTCATTTAGTGCTGTAATATCAATAGCTGCAATTATTCTTTCTAATAGACTTACAGAAACTTCTATTTGTTCGCGTGCTCCTTCATCACCTAAGATTTTTAAAGCATCAGCTAGTAAATTATGACCAGTTCTAATAGTTTTAACAGCTTGTGGTAAAGATAGATCATCAGCACCGGAAAACCTCGCCAATAAAAGTGCATAGGTTAAGGTTTGAGCATAAGCATCTGCAAATTGTTGATTATCCGCATCAGGAAACAAATAATGTCGCCAATCTTTAGCTACTTGACTTAAATTAGATTCAGGATTCTCAAGAGCATTCAAAACATCTTTTCTTAATAACCGACAAATAGGAGCAAGCATTTCTGCTAAAGCTTTTGGCGTAGAAGGAACAATTGGATGCCAATTGAAAAAATCTCGTAATAATATTAGTAAATCATTAGCATTTTGAGAACTAATAGCTGATGCACCCTTGCAAGTAATATCTCCTGAAAATTTAATGATCTTTCCGACCTTTTCACCTGTGCGATACAGTCCCCAAGTATTACCATCTGTGTAAATCACATTTGGGATATTTTTAAACTTTTCCCACTGTTGTTTATCATCTCCTTTCAATTTACTAGTATCTGCGCCCTTTCCTGGTGCTTTTAGTTCAATATGTCCAATTAAAAGACCATTAATTGTTATTCCCATATCTGGTCTTCCTGAAAGTAGCTTTTCTTGTACCTCAGTAACTACTACAATAGATAGATTCAGAATATTTGCTGCTGATTTTAACAAATTTTCTATAGGTGATTTCAGTTGATCTTCAGCACCAAAAGAGACAGAAGAAAGTGAGAATTTATTAGTTAATTCCTTTGCGTAAGCTTGAAGATTAGATAAAAATTGACTCTGATTATTTTTCGCCATATTCATAAATAAATAACAATTATTGATACATAATCTCTGTATCAAAACATTTCATATGTATTTTATAATGATTGGTGATTCATAGAAAAATATACAAAAAAATTAATACTTATATTACTTTTTAATAAAAATAATTGTGTAATATTTGTGCTTGTAAGTTTTACAGCCCCTGTCATCTGAGTTAGGTACACTAGAGCGTCCAGGATGCCCACCCCACAACATATATGATATTGTGGATCAAAATTAGTCAGCCAAATATTACCCCGTCTAGGGACAGAAGAACTAATAATCAAGTCTCCTGTCTGTAATTCTTGCCATTCTTGATTATGCTGGTAGTGCATTAACATTAGATGATCATATAATTAATTATTGTTAATACTTACCAACTACTCACCATCTCTTGATTATGAACCAAGCCAAAACAGGAATACTGGAAAAGTTCGTCAACACAGTTATGGGGGTCAAACCTGGTAAACAAAACCCCCCTAACACCTCAAAAGCGACCACACAAGAACTAGATATCAACGCAGTTTTAGTTTATAAACTAGGGACTATCCTACAAATAGCAGTGATGATTCTTGTGTTGCTGGGAATGGAAAAATTAATCATATTCATTGATCATAATTCCGGTTTCCCCAGTTGGGTTAGCACTGCATTAACTGCATTATTTTTTGCCGTCTTAAGTATCCGTTCCCGGATTTTTTCCCTTTTAGATAATACTCGTTCTCGTACCACCTATGACCAAGTAATTAGACCCAGATGGTCTCCCCCACCTTTAGCATTTCCCATCGTTTGGATGATCATAGCAGTTTTGCGGGTTATTTCCTCTGTATTAGTTTGGCAAACAATGAATCACCAATTTTTGGTATTACCTTTAATTCTGTTTGTGGTACATCTAGCTTTAGGGGATACTTGGAATACAATTTTTACCGTAGAACGGAGATTAGGCGCTGCTGTTCCGGTGGTGATTTTAGGTCCTTGGTTGTCTGCGCTAGTGGTGACAGCAATTTATTGGGAAACTAATCCTTTAGCAGGGATGATTTTATCATTTTCCTGTGTTTGGTTAACTGTAGCTGCTGTACTAGTGTGGAGAATTTGGCAATTAAACGGATCAGAGCCATTGTATCCCTTAAAGCTTGCATCTGGGGAGAAATAAATAGGGCTGGCTGAATAATAAATGTAAAACCTATATACAGCACTTTTCAAGTAAATAAAGTACACACCTTAATATCATAAATCTTGTGGGGTGGGCATCCTGCCCGCCCTTTTGTACCTACTCAGATGAAATGCGCTGTAAATCAAAGGTTTGAGGTTGCTAAAAAAGAAAACAGGTGCAGGGTTTTTGAAGGCTCTACCATCAAAAGTGTACATTTTGGGTTAAATAAATCAGAAAATTTAGGGATGACAGATAGCTGAAACTGTTCCCTGTTCCCTGTTCCCTGTTCCCTGTTCCCTACCCCCACGAAAAGACTTCCTGTTGCAAACCCTAAATCATTAAAATTTACCTGGGAAAACAAGGGACAATCTCACTTTATTTTTGAGTAGTGGATTCAAGATACCTGAAAACAGGTAGGGAAAAATTATTCTCTACCTCTTATTTAAAGAATTTTAAAACTTAGTCCTCAAATCCTTCTTCGTGTATATTGAACTCAACTCGACTTTGTAGAACTATTTCTTCAATTACTTTGAGTCCTTTACTCAATTCTAATACTTTATTAAGACGAAGAATTAATTCAGGGATATTTATTACTTCTTCCACGCATTCCATGTATTTATTGATAATATCCTTTATTTGATACCTTATACTTGCTTCTTGCTCTATTTTTTTCCGTACATATTCAACTGTTTGCTCAGTTTTAATAACAAAAGTAACTGGATATTTTTGTACTTTATCAATATCTAAAAAGTATTTTCCCGTATCTATACTTTCTGTCACTTGAAAAAAACGTCCCAGAGGCTTCATTACAAAATCTATACCGCCATCATTAGCATTAGTACGTCCTGTTTTATACAATATCAAATGCTCAATATTTAATTCATCCTCTGACCACCCCCAGTATATTTTCTGGTCAGCATAATACTGTTTTAAAATTGCATAACTAACAATCTCAAATACTCTAGCATCTATATTTGGCTTTAATAAACCTCTAATAAATTCAATTGCTTTTTCTGGTGATTGTTCCTGAATTGCCATCAGTGTTTCACAAGAAATCATAAATTCATTAAACGAGTCCATTCTTGCTTTAACATAAGCATTAATGATATCTCTAATAGGTTCCGCAATATTGATTACTTGATTATCAGCTTCGATTATTAAAAGATTTGGATTTATCCAATATCTATTAGTTTCTGCATCTCTTATTATTGGTAAATAAGGTGATGTGCGAAAAAATTTTTTAAACTCTTGATTCAAACGATGATTTAAAGCATGATTTTGAAGTTTACTACCGAAAGGTAGTTCTCTTTGCCTCTTCAAAAGCGCTTTATATTGTGCTCCTTCATAATCTTCGTAGCCATTTTTAATATGAAATTCTTTTTGCAAATAATCTTCAATTAAAACATATATAGCATAATGATTAGCAAAGCTAGCTCTTGATTTTGAACCTCGGTTTGCAGCTTTGGTTTTAAGATTGATATATTGCAATAATTGACTGTTACCTAAAATAATATCTCCATAACCAGGGAAATATTTATTAATAATAGTAATTATTGTTTGCGTAAAATCATGTTGTAGTATTTGCATCAAAAATACTCCCTTGTATAAAATTTAAATCAATTTCTTTACTATTTTTGTTTTTAACCTGATGATTTTTCTGAGGTGGTAAAAGTTGCTCTCCTTTATATTCTAGTAATTCTAAAACCCGTCTCAAACCAATTTTGAGATATTCTTCCTGTAGTTCAATACTGATAGATTTTCTCCCTAAGCGTTTAGCTACCGCAGCAGTTGTAAAAGTACCAGCAAAGGGATCAAGTATTAAACTTCCCTCATGACTACTTGCTAAAATAATTCTTTCTAGTAATGACTCCGGTTTTTGTGAAGGATGGTTTTCATATTCCGCCATGCGATATCTCACACGGGGAAAATACCAAGCATTACCGGGTACTTTTTCCGCACTATAAGGAGTAGGTACAGATTTTCTGTAATCGATTAATTTACGTTGTGCGCCTGTTTTGGCGGCAATTTTAATATTATCACTATTGAAAATATAATTGTTTTTATTTTTGACGCAATGGAGAATGGGTTCATACATTGAACCAAAGTATTTTGTAGCTTGTACTCCGGAGCTATCATAATGCCATATGATGCGACTGAGAATAGTTAACTTTTTTCTCAGGTAAATGTCAAAATAAGGCATTGCTTGGGTGCTGGTCATGAGATAAATTGTCCCATTTGGTTTGAGAATGCGAATACACTGATCAAGCCATTGATATGACCAATTTAAATATTCTGCTTCTGATTCCCATTTATCATGGAAATTGCTAAATTGCTTACCTATGTTATAGGGAGGATCAATAAAAATTAAATCTACGGAATCTGCATGAATATATTTTGATAAGGTGCTGATAGTATCACCATGAAAAATGGTATGTTGTTGATTTTGGTAGCGATCAATCATAATTATCCTTGACAAGTTTACCATGTTTACATAAACATAAAAGCAATAAAAGAATATATGGAGGTGATCACATCGGATCAATCCATACTTCAATATCACAGCTAATAGTATCAAAACGTAAAATCATGGTTAGGCGATACTTAATTTTGTTTTTTGGTACTTCAAATCCGCAATTCCTCAAGCATTTTCCAACGATTCCCCTTTCAGATAACATTCTAGTGCATCCGTCACCAACTTATTGAGATTCACCCCCCGTTGTTGAGCAAATAAAGCCGCTTGACGATGAAGTTGGCTACCTACACGCACATTAAAACTACCCTTAAACGGCTTCTCAGGCTCAATCCCTTTTTCTGCACACAGAGCCAAATAATCATCAATTGCTTCCTCAAAACTAGCCCTGAGACTAGCCACATCTTCCCCTTCAAAACTGATTAAACTGCGGATATGTTCCACTTGTCCGTAGAAGATTTTATCATCATCACTATAGTGAATCGACCCGAAATAATCCTTGTATTGCATCATGTTATTCATAGCAATTCTTCTCCTTGGAGAATCTTGATAATCTGTTCAATCTGATATCGTTTGAGAATATTTTGAGGATGGGGTTCATGTAAAGTAATAATCACTCCCCCATCATTGAGAAAACGCCGCCGAGAACCTCCCGTTTTTCCCGTCGTGCTGACCTCCTCAAACCCAAACCCCGAAAGCAAAGTAACTAACTCCTCCCAGGTGAAATCTTTGGGAATACTAAGAAACCGCTTAATTAATTTCTCCCTGCGGGTCATGAGAACTCCCGACTGCTTACTTCCATTATCTGTCCTCAGAAAAATTTTGCAACTAGAATTAGTTACATTATTCCATATACCTGATCCGAAATTAGGTTAGCCACAAAACCCTCCTTTCTTTCTCTTGTACCTGGTGCTTCACAAAAAAAACGGTAGAGAACGGAAATTCCCCACCGCTGATTTAACTTTTATAGTTTCTAACTAGGAATCAACACCCTGAGTTAATAACTCGCGGCGCTGTCCAGCACTAACTTGAACGTTACCACTCTCGTCAACATCAACTAAGGCTGTATCACCATCCTTAATGCGACCAGAAAGAATTTCTTCAGCTAGGCTATCTTCTAATAAGCGCATGATAGCTCGACGTAATGGCCTAGCGCCGTAGCTGGGACTGTAACCCTCTTGAATTAGTCTGTCCTTAAAGCGATCGCTCACCTCTAAAGTGATACCCTTTTCAGTCAGACGACCAAATACTTCCTTGAGCATGATTTCGGCGATTTCCGTCACCTCAGCCTTACTCAATTGACGGAAGACGATAATTTCATCCAGACGGTTGAGGAATTCAGGACGGAAGTACTGCTTGAGTTCTTCATTCACCAGAGAGCGAATGCGGTTGTATTGAGTCTCCGTCGCATCATCAGCGAATTCAAAGCCGATACCGCCGCCGCCTTTTTCAATTACCTTAGAACCTATGTTAGAAGTCAGAATTAACAAAGTGTTCTTAAAGTCCACCGTGCGACCTTTCGCATCTGTTAACCGACCGTCTTCGAGAATTTGCAGCAGCATATTGAAGACATCGGGGTGAGCTTTTTCGATTTCGTCGAATAGCACCACAGTATAGGGTCGGCGACGCACAGCTTCAGTTAACTGACCGCCTTCGTTGTAACCAACATAACCAGGAGGCGAACCAATCAACTTACTAACGGTGTGGCGTTCCATGTATTCCGACATATCCAGGCGAATCATTGCTTCTTCAGAACCGAAGAAGTAGGAAGCCAAGGACTTAGCCAACTCAGTTTTACCTACCCCAGTTGGACCGGAGAAGACAAAACTAGCGATGGGTCGGTTAGGATTCTTCAAACCGACACGAGCGCGGCGAATGGCGCGGGAAACAGCTTTCACCGCATCTTCTTGACCGATTAACCGCTGATGTAAGGTATCTTCCATGTGCAGCAGCTTTTCGGATTCTGATTCCGTAAGCTTGTTCACTGGTACGCCAGTCCAGGAAGCCACAATGTGAGCAATGTCCTCTTCGCCGACTACAGGCTCAACGGCTGGGATCCGGGCGCTATCACTTGGGCTGGTAGAGGTATTAGTTTTACCTTGGGCGATGGCGCGAATTTCGGCTTTGATTTCCATTTCGCGATCGCGCAGTTCCCCAGCTTTGTCAAAGTCTTGGGAGCGGACAGCTTCGTCTTTTTCTTTTAAGATTTGCCGTAGTTCTTTGTCTAACTCTTTAGCTGCGGGTGGTAATTGGGAGTTCATTAAACGTACCCTAGAACCAGCCTCGTCAATTAAATCGATAGCCTTATCTGGTAGATAGCGATCGCTAATGTAACGGTCAGATAATTTTGCCGCCGCCACCAAAGCCTCATCAGAGATTTTCAGCTTGTGGTGTTGCTCATAGCGTTCGCGCAACCCGTGCAGGATTTCAATGGTTTCATCTACAGAAGGTTCTCCCACCATCACCGGTTGGAAGCGTCGCTCTAGAGCTGCATCTCGCTCAATGTGCTTGCGGTACTCATCTAAAGTCGTAGCGCCAATACACTGTAACTCACCCCTAGCCAAAGCCGGCTTGAGGATATTAGCTGCATCAATAGCCCCTTCTGCAGCACCAGCACCGATGAGAGTGTGTACCTCGTCAATTACCAGGATGACATTACCCGCCGAGCGGATTTCATCCATGATTTTCTTGAGGCGTTCTTCAAACTCACCCCGGTACTTGGTACCTGCTACTAGCAAGCCGATATCTAGGGTTACCACCCGCTTATCTTCTAGGATGTCGGGAACATCCCTGTTAGCTATGCGGGATGCTAGACCTTCGGCGATCGCTGTTTTCCCTACCCCTGGTTCACCGATTAATACTGGATTATTTTTAGTCCGGCGCCCCAAAATTTGGATCACACGCTCAATTTCTTTAGCGCGTCCTACAACTGGGTCTAGCTTGTTGTCCGTCGCCATTTGGGTTAAATTCGAGCCAAACTCATCCAAGGTGGGAGTTTTGGTGCGTCCCGATGGCCCTGTGGCTGAAACCTCTGCTGTTTCTCCGAGCATTCGGATCACTTGGGTTCGTACCTTAGATAAATCTACCCCTAGGTTTTCTAGCACCCTGGCTGCTACACCTTCCCCTTCCCGGATCAGGCCCAACAGCAGATGCTCGGTGCCAATGTAGTTATGCCCTAATTGGCGCGCTTCTTCCAAGGATAGCTCTAGTACACGCTTTGCCCGTGGCGTAAACGGAATTTCCACGGCCACAAAGCCCGAACCCCGGCCTATGATTTTTTCTACCTCAATCCGGGCATCTTTGAGATTGACACCCATTGATTTCAACACTTTAGCCGCAACTCCCGTACCTTCCCCAATCAGACCTAGGAGGATCTGTTCGGTTCCCACGAAGTTGTGACCTAAGCGGCGGGCCTCTTCTTGGGCCAGCATGATTACCTTAATGGCTTTTTCTGTGAAGCGTTCAAACATGGCATTTTTCCCATCACCTGCGTCGTGCCGGTATGCTGATTTTAGCACAGGCTCTGCTTTTGGATGCCTGTATAAAGATTATAGGCCACGAAAAAATTTCGCCCCACATCCTGGCTTAATTGTTAGTTTTTTATTACTTTTTTTATGGTTGCTATACTTAGGGGCTTGATTTTACTAGTGTTTCCCTGCTTTACAACTATCCAGCAAGCCGCTATGCTTAGGCTTTTATTTAACTATTTCCAAATATAGACTTATAACATACTTATCAGTCTCTATTCAAGAATATGCTGGACTAATAATTTATTTGAAATTTAAAAAAATTATTGATTAAATATTTTAATAGTACATAGCAGCAAAAACATGAATTTTTTCTCCCTAATGTGATCCTCATCCGGGTTTAGCTAGGCATAATCACCCATGAGTCAACGCATTTGCCAAAAAGATTTCCTTAACCCATAGACCACAGTAGTATGCCAATTCTCCAAAGTTTCTGCTTGCGGAGATTGTAAATCTGACAGCCACAACACCTTAGCATCCTCTCCATTATCCTGGTAATAACCCCGCCGCCGTCCGGCTATCTTAAAGCCAAATTTTTCATATAAGGATATGGCCGCCAAATTAGAAGCGCGGACTTCCAGGGTGGCTCGCTCCAGTCCGCGATCGCTTGCGGTTTGAAGTAGAGAATACAGTAAAGCCTGTCCCAAACCTTGACGGTGATATTGGGGATGAATTGCCAAAATTGTAATGTGTGCTTCTTCTAAGATTGCCCAAAAGCACCCCATTCCTAGCAGTTTTGACCCATAAACCGGGGAAAATAAACCTAATAATACACTGTTAGGACTGTTTAACTCTCGTTGATAGCCATCCATAGTCCACAGACCGCCAAAACAGGCTTGATCTAGTTCCAGGATGGCAGTTAGATCATTTAAAGTCAGGGATTTCAGTTTTAAGTCTAATAAGATCACGTTAATGGCGAATGGGTAAATAAATATGAAGATTGAAACATCCTTGAGGGGAAAAAAGCGCCGTCAACTGAACCTAGGCATATCTCCTGTTTCCACGCTATTTTGGTTAAACTGAAAATCGGGACGCTGAATGACCCCACGCCCAAAAAAATTTCAACTTTGAGCAAGGACAATTTATAAAAACTATGGTATCCACTCACCCCACTGGCGTTCAATATGCTGGTAGTCAATATTTACCTCAAATTCAAGGACGTGAAAACATCAATGTTTCCCCCAACCAGGAACTTTTACCAGTTACCGCCAAACTTAACAGTCAGGACATCCTAGAAATTGGTGGGTGTGATGTCAAAACCCTGGTGGAGCAGTTTGGTTCACCTTTGTATATTTTAGATGAAGAAACCCTGCGTTTAGCTTGTCAGCAATATCGAGATACATTTAAAAAATATTACCAGGGTGAATCTCAGGTACTATACGCATCCAAAGCCTGGAACTGTTTAGCAGTTTGCGCGATCGCAGCATCGGAAGGATTAGGTATAGATGTAGTTTCGGGAGGGGAATTATATACAGCTATAAGTGCCGGTGTGAACCCGGAGAAACTCTACCTCCATGGCAATAATAAATCTCATGAAGAACTGCTTTTAGCTATAGAGTCTGGTAGCACCATTGTGGCAGATAACTGGCAAGAACTGCATACCTTGGTAAAGATGGCAGAACAAGCACCGGGGACATCCACCCCCATCCGGGTGATGTTGCGGTTAACCCCAGGAATTGAATGCCATACCCACGAATACATTCGCACGGGACATTTAGATAGTAAATTTGGCTTTGACCCTAATGATTTGGACGAAGTATTTACCTTTGTCAGTCAGCAACCTTCTTTAAACTGCGTTGGGTTACATGCTCACATTGGTTCCCAAATTTTTGAACGCCAACCCCATCGAGATTTGGCTGCTGTCATGGTGCAGTGGTTAAAAAAGGCGGCAAATTATGGTTTAAGCGTCACAGAATTAAATGTGGGCGGTGGTTTAGGAATTAGGTACACTGAATCTGATGATCCCCCCAGTATTACAGAATGGGTAAAGGCGATTTGTGAAGTTATACAAGCAGCTTGTACTGCCGAAAATCTCCCTTTGCCAAAATTGTTGTGTGAACCAGGGCGATCGCTGATTGCCACAGCGTGCGTCACAGCCTATACTATGGGATCATCAAAGGTTGTGCCCGACATTCGTACCTACGTGACAGTTGACGGTGGGATGTCTGATAATCCCCGACCCATTACTTACCAGTCAGTTTATCGAGCAGTAGTCGCTAACAAGATGTCTGCTCCCCTCACCCAAACAGTGACAATAGCTGGTAAGCATTGTGAATCAGGGGATATTCTGATTAAAAATGCCCAACTGCCGGAAACTCAACCAGGGGATATACTCGTAATCATGGGGACTGGTGCGTACAATTACAGTATGTCATCAAACTATAATCGCTTACCCCGCCCGGCTGCCGTTGTAGTAGCCAATGGGGAAGCAAATTTAATTTTGCGGCGCGAAAGTTATCACGACTTGATTCGACAAGATTGTCTACCAGACAGGCTCAACGTGCAGAACTAATAACCGGTTTGTATAGTCACTAGCTAGGAAAATATCACTAATAGCTAATGACTCAACACTTGCTGTTTCCTCAAGGGTTAACCTTTGGGGCATGAAAATAACAGCAAAATGACAGAATATTGAGGGATAACAAAGAGTAATCCAGATGTCATGAGAGATTGGTGGAAGCAATGGCTGACAAACCTGGGATGGTCGCAGTCCTTGCTGCTTGGGACTCTGGATATCTTGTTGGTGTTAGCGCTGACCTACATGATACTAGTTATTATTAGTGAGCGCCGAACACTGTGGATGGTGCGGGGTTTTATTATCTTAATGCTAGCTTCAGTACTCAGTGGCAGAATGGGTTTCCCTCTGCTCAATTTTGTTTTGGAAAAGTTAGTGATTGGCTGCGCTGTAGCAATGGCTGTGGCTCTCCAGTCTGAATTTCGCCGATTTTTGGAGCAGGTGGGACGCGGTGAATTTCAGCAGTTATTTAAACCATCCAGTTTAACCATCCCCAACTCTGATAGTGTAATTGATGAAATTGTAGATGCGGTCAAAGAACTTTCAAAAAACCGCATAGGGGCTTTGCTGATTTTGGAAACCACAGGTCCAATTCACGAGCGGGATTTTTCTGTGCCTGGAGTTAAGCTAAATGCTGATGTTTCTAAGGAACTTATACAGACTATTTTTCAGCCGAAAACTTTACTCCACGATGGGGCAACCTTAATCCGTGGCTCGCGTATTGTATCATCTGGTATAATTCTACCACTTTCGGGACGCACGGCCTCCCGCCAGTTGGGAACACGCCACCGGGCAGCCATGGGGATCACTGAGCGGGTAGAAAATTGTATCTGTGTGGTTGTATCAGAAGAAACGGGTTCTATTTCCTTAGCGGAACGAGGAACTCTCAATAGACCACTGACGATTAGGACACTCAAGGAGTCCTTAGAGGCTCGATTATCAACCACTGTAGACCGGGAAGCTGTTGCTCCTAGTCTCTTAGGTTGGGGTCGTCAGATAGGTAGTAAAGCAATAGTAATAATTTCAGGTTTACTTGGATTACCATCGACCGCTTCTCGAAATAAAAAATGACAGCACAACAAACTCAACTGCAATTTTTACCTTCTGACTTAAAACGAGAACTACTGCCAAAGCACGTCGCAGTGATTATGGATGGCAATGGTCGATGGGCTAAACGTCAAGGTCTACCCAGAATTATGGGACATAAGCGCGGAGTGGATGCGCTCAAGGATTTGTTGCGCTGTTGCAAAGACTGGGGGATTCAGGCACTAACGGCTTATGCTTTTTCTACCGAAAACTGGAAAAGACCCCAGGAAGAGGTAGATTTTTTGATGACTTTGTTTCAAAGGGTTCTCCGCCAAGAACTTCGGGAAATGCTCCAGGAGAATGTTCAAATCCAGTTTGTCGGGAATTTGGATGCTCTACCTCCATCGCTGCAAGCTGAAATCTCCCGCTCAATGGCAGAAACTCGCAATAATCGCGGTATTCGGTTTACTGTAGCTACTAATTATGGGGGACGCCAGGAAATTTTACAAGCCTGCCGGGCGATCGCCCAAAAGGTACAGCAAGGTGTCCTTAAACCTGATCAAATTGATGAACAGTTGTTTGAGGCTCACCTCTACACAGCAGGAATTACTGACCCGGATTTATTAATCCGCACCAGTGGCGAAATGCGACTTTCTAATTTTCTGCTTTGGCAAATGGCTTACGGGGAAATTTATATTACTGATGCTCTGTGGCCAGATTTTGACCGCACTGAGTTTCACCGCGCTTTGTTTGCCTACCAGCAACGAGATCGGAGGTTTGGAAAGGTTTAGGTTAAGGAGATTATAGCAAAATTAAAAAGTGAAAATACTTACTCCGAAATGGTTTGGTAATTTTATCATGTCCCCAGCGCCCTGTCCATTGCTATAAATGCCCGAACACTTAAGTTTTTAATAGTTTTTAATCACGAACCCCACAGGCACAGGGAACACAGAGGAAAAACATGGCTAATCACCATATTCTTGATTGGGATTTTGGAGATTGTCTTGCTATTCCATGGTAATATGTGTATGATTTATAACTAATATCAAAATACTGTAACTTGATAGATTAAATTAAGAGAGCAGAAAAGGGGTAAAAAATGCTACATTACTCCCTGACACAGAGAAATTTAGGAGTCTCAAACCGGTATGTGGGTGCATAATTGGAATCGATGGCAAAGGCAGCCTTTAAAAAGATATATTGCGCTATTTTTAATAGTAGTGTGTTTAAGTAGTGCGATCGCCGCTTGCTCTCCTAGTAATAGTGCTAACACCGGCAGAAAAGAACTAACTCTAGTGAGCTACGCTGTCACCCGTGCTGCGTACAAAAAGATTATTCCCCTATTTGTTGAATACTGGCGAGAAAAAACCGGAGAGATAGTCACCTTTGGCCAGAGCTACGGCGGGTCAGGCTCCCAAACCCGCGCCGTCATTGACGGTTTAGAAGCGGATATTGTCGCCCTAGCACTATCAGCAGACACTCAGCAACTCCAGGAAGCCGGGCTAATTAAACCAGGCTGGGAGAAAAAGACACCCAACGGCGACGGCATTGCCTACCGTTCCGTAGGGGTTATAGTTACCCGGGAAGGCAACCCCAAAAATATTCAAGACTGGGAAGACTTAGCCAGGGATGATGTCAGTGTGATTACTGCTAACCCCAAAACATCTGGTGGCGCTCGTTGGAATTACATGGCTTTGTGGGGAAGAGTGACCCAAACAGGCGGCACTGAAGAACAAGCCCAAGACTTTGTGACTAAGGTTTATGCTAACGTGCCCGTTCTACCCAGAGATGCCCGTGAAGCTACTGATGCTTTTTTCGCCCAAAAACAGGGAGATGTATTGATCAACTATGAGAACGAACTCATCTTAGCTAAACAACAGGGACAGAATTTACCCTACATAGTTCCCGACATTAATATCTCCATTGATAATCCCATTGCCGTAGTTGATAGCTATGTTGATCAGCGAGGTAACCGGGAAGTAGCAGAAGCCTTTGTACAGTTTCTCTTTACCCCCGCAGCCCAGCGGGAATTTGCCAAAGTAGGCTTCCGACCAGTAGTACCAGAAGTAGTCGCGGAATTTGCCGATACTTATCCCCAAATCTCAAACCTGTTCACCATCGACGATTTTGGCGGTTGGAGCCAAGTCAGCCCGAAATTCTTTGCCGATGGTGCAATCTTTGACGATATCCAAGCCAATATTGCCCGACCTTAGGGCTAACTTTTATCCTGAAGCCATGACAGTTTCCAACTCACAGTCCACCTTCCCCTTCGCCCTGCAAAAGCTGAAGCGGTTTTCTTTACCCTGGGGCATCACCATTACCTATCTATCCGTAGTCCTGCTGTTACCTGTAGCCGCCTTGATGCTGCGGGCTGCAACCCTTTCACCGGGGGAATTCTGGCGGCTAGCTACCGCTCCCGTTGCCCTGTCAACCTACACCATCACGTTTGGTACTGCCTTCTTGGCCGCTGCTATTAACTGCGTTGCTGGTACCGCTACTGCATGGGTGCTGGTGCGCTATGATTTCCCCTTTAAACGGGTTTTAGATGCCGTCATTGACCTGCCCTTTGCCCTACCCACAGCAGTTGCAGGTATTACTCTAGCTACTGTTTACAGTGAGCAGGGCTGGATTGGCTCATTTCTCTCCCCCTTGGGCATCAGAGTCTCCTTTACTCGCTTGGGGGTAGCGGTGGCAATGGTGTTTATTTCTGTGCCTTTTGTCGTTCGTAGCGTTCAGCCTGTACTGCAAGAGCTAGATTATACTATCGAAGAAGCTGCCTGGTCTCTGGGGGCTTCCCGCTGGGAAACTTGTTGGCGGGTGGTGCTACCACCACTTATACCTGCTATCCTCACGGGTACAACCCAAGCTTTTGCTAGGGCAGTGGGAGAATATGGCTCGGTGGTTTTGATTGCCGCTAATATTCCCTATCAAGACTTAATTGCCCCCATTTTAGTATTCCAACGCCTGGAACAAAACGACATAGCCGGGGCTACCGCGATTGGTACGGTGTTACTGCTGATTTCCTTGGTACTGTTGCTCATGGTCAACTTACTGCAAGCTTGGAGGCAAAGTTATGACGGTTGAACCTAAATCTAGCCAGTCTTTACCAAGATTGGTCAACTCCCAGAAGGATAGAGAGTGGGGTAAATTTGCTTTGATTGCCGCAGTAATCACTTATTTAGCGCTGGTGTTACTTCTCCCGACCCTTTATGTATTCATTGGAGCCTTTAGCCGGGGTATCGCCCCGTTTTTCGCCACTCTTATCGACCCGGATTTTACTCAGGCTTTGCGCCTCACAGCCATGGCTGTGGCAGTAGCTGTACCACTAAATGTAATTTTTGGTTTGTGTGCAGCTTGGGTAATCGCCCGCCGGCGGTTTCGAGGGCGCACTTTGTTACTCAGTATTATTGACTTGCCATTTTCAATTTCCCCCATTGTCACAGGTTTAATGTTGGTTTCCCTCTACGGACGCAATGGGCTACTTGGATCTGTGCTACAGTCTCTGGACATCAAGATTATCTTTTCCTTCCCCGGTATTGCTCTGGCAACTATGATGGGGGGTATGCCTTTTGTGGCTCGTGAAGTCATCCCTATTTTGGAAGAAGTGGGAACTCAAGAAGAAGAAGCTGCCAAAACCTTGGGGGCTGGTGAATGGCAGACTTTCTGGCGGGTGACATTACCTTCTATTCGCTGGGGATTGTTCTATGGTATTATTCTTACCACGGCTCGCGCTATGGGAGAATATGGTGCTATTGCTGTCGTCTCTAGTAATTTAATTGGCCGTACCCAAACTCTGACTCTGTATGTGGAAGGGGCTTACCGCAATTACGATTCCCAAAGTGCTTTTGCAGCTTCGGTGGTTTTAGCGGGACTTGCTGGTGCAACGCTGCTGATTAAGGAGCTGTTTGATCGTCGCATCCGGATAAAAGATCAAGAGAACAGTTAGTAATGCTGTGAAGTTTCTGGTTTTTCAATGATTTTGGCTCAGTACCTTCGAGCCTTGGTTAAAAGGTAATTTGGCTTTTTAACTTATCTATTTATTTATTGGCAAATATTAGTAACAAAGTATCAGCGAAAATAAATTATGATAGCCATGATGTCAATTAACAACAGTCAGCACTTACAACTTAAACCTCTAGAAATTCCCTTGCGTCTGCTATTGGGCCCTGGTCCGTCCAATGCCCATCCCGCTGTTCTTCAAGCTATGAATCACTCACTGGTGGGGCATCTTGACCCGGCTTTTCTGGAACTGATGGATGAGATTCAATCTCTACTCCGGTACGTATGGCAGACAGAAAACCACCACACCATAGCAGTTAGTGGTACTGGTTCAGCGGCAATGGAAGCAACCATCGCCAATGCTACAGCACCAGGTGATGTAGTTTTGATTGGTGTAGCTGGTTACTTCGGTAATCGCCTTGTGGATATGGCTGGGCGATATGGTGCGGATGTGCGCACTATTACTAAGCCTTGGGGGCAAGTTTTCAGCCTTGATGAAATCCGCATGGCTGTAGAACAACATCGTCCGGCAATTCTGGCTTTGGTTCACGCTGAAACATCTACCGGAGCACGTCAACCTTTAGAAGGAGTGGCTGAGGTATGTCGTGAATTTGGGACTTTGCTGTTGGTAGATACGGTGACCAGTCTGGGCGGTGTGCCTATATTTTTGGATGCCTGGGGAGTTGACTTAGCTTATAGTTGTAGTCAAAAAGGATTGGGTTGTTCTCCGGGTGCTTCACCTTTTACTATGAGCTCTCGTGCTGTGGACAAATTGCAGCAGCGCTCTACAAAGGTGACAAACTGGTATTTAGATATGTCATTATTGGGTAAATATTGGGGGAATGAACGCACCTATCACCACACAGCACCGATTAGTCTGTATTATGGCTTGCGGGAAGCACTGCGTTTAGTGGCAGAAGAGGGATTAGCTAATTGTTGGCAGCGTCATCAAGAAAATGCCGAGTATCTCTGGGAAGGCTTAGAAGATTTAGGATTAACTATGCACGTTGAGAAGGAGTATCGGTTACCAACTTTGACTACTGTGCGTATTCCTACGGGAGTAGATGGTAAAGCGATCGCTCGGCAGTTACTCAATGAACATAACATTGAGATTGGCGGTGGTCTAGGTGAACTAGCCGGTCAAGTTTGGCGGGTGGGACTAATGGGTTTTAATAGTCGTCCAGAAAGCGTTGACCGACTTTTAGGGGCATTACGGCAAGTTTTGCCAACAACTTAGGGGGTGAACACCATTGATAACTGGGTACCAATTGCTACTGGCAGGATTTCTAGTTATTTGCTGCCATCAACTCAACTGCATCTTTGCCATCCCAATCTTGTAAGTAAACTTTTACTATTTCTTCTTTGGCGGTAGGTAGTTGCTTACCAATAAAATCTGGGTGAATTGGTACTTCTCTATGACCCCTGTCTACTAAAACAGCCAAGCGGATCACTTCGGGTCTACCATACTCAGTCACTGCATTCAAAGCGGCGCGAACTGTGCGACCTTTAAAAATCACATCATCTACTAACACAACTGTCTTCCCTGTGAGGTCAAAAGGGATGTTGCTTTTTGCCGGAGTCCTTAACCCAATTTTATCAAGATCATCTCGGTAGAATGTAATATCTAATGCTCCCACTGCCACGCTGACACCTTCGAGTGTCTCAATCTGACGTGCCAATAATTCTGCTAAGAGCGCCCCTCTGGTATAAATACCAAGGAGTACCAGTTGGGATAAATCACGGGACTTTTCCACAATCTGAGACGCTAGGCGAGTTAATGTACGACGCAGGTCTTCTGATGAAAGAATTTCAACTACTTTGGCAGACATAGTTTAGGGAATGGGTAGAGAGGCCACTAATCGCTCATGTACAAGGCTATGGGAAAAAAATCTCCCCATGCCCTATTTCATCCATATTAGTTAAGTGTATTAGCAATTAGGGGTATAGCGATCGCTACGCATAACCATAACAAAAAAGAATATCGAGTCAGCAATAAGGCATTGTGAATTACGGTTGGGGTAATGGGATGAATGACATCTCCTAAGAGGGGTTTTTGTTGAGGTACTCCCCCATACCAATTGGTACCGCCCATTTGCACACCCAAAATAGCAGCATAAGCACACTCGCTCCAGCCTGAGTTAGGACTGGGATCTTTTACCGCATCGCGGCAACATATTCGCCAAACATATAAGGGTTTACCTGATAGTAGAGCCAAAGTAATCACCGTTAAGCGACAGGGTAGCCAAGTTAAGTAATCCTCTAGCCTGGCACTAAACCACCCTATATAAGTATAGGGTGCTTGGCGATAACCTACCATGGAATCAAGGGTACTGCTAGCTTTGTATGCCAAAGCCAGAGGAATTAAACCCACACCCGGCACACAAGCGCCCACAATGGCATAAAAAAGTGGAGCCATAACTCCATCTGTAGCATTTTCTGTGACAGTTTCTAACACAGCGCGCAAAATTTCTGGTTCTGAGAGATGTTGTGAATCTCTACCGACATAATTACTTAAAATATAACGGGCTGAGTCTAAATCTCCTGCTGTTAATGGTTTTAAAACCTCCTGTGCTGCACTCCGAAGACTTTTCAAAGCAAAACAACTAGCTAAAATAATGGTTTCTAAGACATTTCCCCATAATGGATGGAGCCATTTGGCAGTTTGAATTATTAACCAACCCAAACAGCCGCTACCAATTATTAAGGTTATGGCTAAGATAATTCCAGCTATCCGTTGAGCGAGAGAATTGTGACAGACCTTGAGAAAAAATTTAGTCAGGGGAGAAATTACCCACCCCATAACTTGGACTGGATGAGGCCAACCCCAAGGATCGCCAATTAAGTAATCTAATAGTGCAGCAAGAAACAAAATAACAGATGATGTCATTATATATGAAGGCGAATCACCAATTACTAAACGACAAAACTAGCTTCTTCCCCAAGAGAAGCTTGCCAACTACGCGCATCATAATAAAGATCCGCCAGAGTAATACTGTATAAAGCCTCTTTGAGCTTTTGGTTGAGTCTTTGCCAAAGAGTGAATGTTACCCAATCTTCAGTTTGGGCTGCGCTTGGGGTCTGATGTGGTAAACGAGTCATATTTTCACCAACTGACTCTAAAATTTGACCTATAGAAATTTGTGCCGGCTTTAATGCTAGTTGGTATCCACCAATGCTACCCCGAATTGATTTCACTAATCCAGCCCGGCGCATTTCTATTAGTAACTTCTCAAGGTAAGGCGCGGGGATATCTTGGCGAAGTGCGATCGCTCTCACTGGTGCTGGTCCATAACCTGGCTGTAAACTTAAATCTAGTAATGCCTTGACACTGTAATGTCCTTTGGTAGTTAGTTTCATGGTCACGAGTTTTGTTTATTTATGAGTTATCAGTTCTTTTGTCTTCACCGCTGACCGTTGAATAATTACTAATGCTCAGGATTAAATGAGCATTTTTCTATATCATCTTTTGTTCTCATGAGCAAGGGATTTAAGTAAATAAGCCTTGAGACTGGCTTTAGGAAACTTAAACAAATATAATCTACTAGTCTTCACAAACTAGATATAGTTAAGAGCATTCCAAAGAATAGATTCCGTTGACAATGTTGGTAATTGTGCAACAATTTCATCTATGAGTGTAATATACTTATGAAAGCTGAGATAAAAACTCAAGGATTTTGTTCCTACTAGCTCGATGTCAGCTAAAATAAATCCAATTCAACTACTCCAACCATTCATTTTTCATCTAAGTTGATGCCTAAACTGAAAAAAATAGAACCCCTAATGGGTGAAGAACTGCTCAAAAAAGTTAAAGAGCTAGAAACCCTGAGCAAAGAAGAAAAAGCCAAGCAGTGCGGCTACTATACCATTACCAAAAATGGTATAGAGCGTGTGAATATGATGAAATTTTTGAATGCCCTCATTGATGCGGAAGGCATTCAGTTAGACAGTTCACCCAGTGCGAATGGACGTGGCGGGCGCAGTGCTAGCTATAGAATTAGCGTGCAATCAAATGGTAATTTACTTATAGGTTCAGCTTATACAAAACAGATGAATCTCAAACCAGGAGATGAGTTTCTCATCACACTGGGGAAAAAACATATTCGTCTGAAACAGCTAGATGCAGATGCTGCCGAAGACATGGAAGCCATAGAGATTACAGCATAATCAATTGTCAGTTGTCAGTTGTTGATTTTTTCTAGTGACTACTGACCATTAGACAGATACTAATGATTTACTCTGAGCAGAGATGAAAGGCTGTCGCGTTAGTTATAAGGTGGTTGCAATTCACCTCCGGTTAAGTATGGAACTATAACCGGAGTCCTCTTGCTCCATTAAGATAGAGCTAGTAAATGGACTAAGCGGAGGAGGTAGATGAATATACACACCTTTGATAAGGATTATATTAGTTGCCCAATTTGTCAAAGAAATCCTAAGCACAGAATAGCCCAGTCTCATGTGGGCTTGTTTAGCTGTCCTTATTGTCAGCAAAGGCTAGTAGTCTGTCGCAGTGGCCATTATGTCCGTGATCCGTTTATACTTAAACAAATAATGCTTTGTTCGTCTCTACGTCGTCAAAGTAGCCCTTTAGCTAGAATTACACGAGATTTTATTCTCAACAAGCGTCCTGTCTTAGGGTTGGCTGTTGGTCTGGCTATTTTCTTGACTATGATCACGATGACGCAGCAAAATACCAGCTATGAAGGGCAACTTCCTACCACTGAGAAAATTCCAGAACAAGATTAATCAATTTTCTGATTACCAAGCCCAGTAGTTTGATTTCATTAATAGCAGTAGAGAAATATAACTTCCCCAAAGTAAAATTTTCAGGAATTCCCCATTACCTCGTTCTGCTAAAATAGCAGCTAAAGTCATGGTCAGAGCCACAGCTGCAAAAATCAGCTGTAAATCTGTTTTCTCTACTGTGCCGGCACTGAAGTAAATACTAGCAGCAGAAGCCACTACAGCTAGTATTGACAAACTGGTTATCCAAAGACGGGGATAGGATGATGCTACAGGAAGATTTTCTATTTCTGCTAACTCAGCGCCAAAAGCTAAGGCTAGACTGGGGTAAATGGTTAATAAGTACTCAGGAGGTTTTATACTCATCAAGGATATTAGCAATAAATAGACGAGACTCCATACCAGTAAGAGTTTCGCCCAGCTAAGGTTAAGATTTGTCCAAATTAAGCGCGCAGTTTGGGGCAAAAAAATTAACCAGGGCCATGTCCATTTGAGAATTTCCATGACATAGTACCAGGGTGGAGCATTATGTCTGTTAATGCCTGTGTTGATGGGGGTTAATGATTGATTGACCAGGACAACAGAAGCAAAACTGTAACCATAGTGCAACAGTTGCATACTATACCAAGCAGCCACAGGTAATATGCCAATGGTGATTCCTATCCAGAAGTAGAAACTGGTGAGCAATCTGGGTGTATCCCAAAATAGAAAGACAATGGCGATCGCACCCAGTAATATGCCTAATAGCCCCTGAGTGAAGCAAATTAATCCCAGTGCAATTCCAATACCAAGACAGTAACGCAAATCCCGCCGCGATCGCAATAGGCACCAAATCATGATGATAAAAAAGGTTACCACCGCTCCATCTAAAATAGCCAATCTGCCATAACGGACTACGGGGAGCATTGTCAGATAAATCAAGGAGCTATAAATAGCTACCCAACGTTGACGAAATATCTCCCGACTCAGAGAATAGAGCCATGGCACAGAAAATGCTGTCAAAATTGAGCCGGGTAAGCGTGTAGTCCATTCATTCACGCCTCCCAAAGAATAAGCCCAAGCAATCAACAAATGTATCAAAGGTGGTTTGTTATAATAGGGTTCACCTAGTAAGGTAGGATAGAGCCATCTCATGGAACCCGGTGGAGCACTCCAGATTTCCTTGGCAACCTGCGCCACAGTAGCCTCATCCCCATCTCGTAAGGATAATCCTCCCAGATTAATACTAAACAGTAAGACTGCGGCCAACAGTAATACCATGAGCCATGCCCAATCAATCCATTGATTAACCGTGCGATGCTGTTTTTCTAGATAGTCCGAAACAAAACTTCTTTCTTGCATATTCTCTGATCATCATTTTACTTACTGTTTTGATTACACACCAGACCTGAATACATCTCTAATGTTACCCATCAGTCAGAATATCTATTTTGAATAATTCCTAAATTCTCAGGTTACCTCAATTTTCCCTGTGCATAAATAATTTTTCGAGAAATTCAGTTGAGTGTTCTTTAATTTATTTAACAATAATTAGCTGGTAGAAATGATACAAATATTAGCAAGATGAGTATGCTAACTATCTGTTGAGGAAATTGTCAATGAGTTTAGCTTTTATTTTAGATATAACAATTGGTTTAATTTTTATCTACTTAATTTTCAGTTTGCTAGCTTCCGAAATTCAGGAAATGATCTCTACGGTTTTACAATGGCGGGCAGTGCATCTAAAGAAATCCATTGAAATTCTTGTAGCAGGTGATGCAGAAGATTCAGATGATGATAGGATCATTAACTTTGTTAATGAATTATATAACCATCCCTTGATTAAAGCTATCAACCAAGAATCAAAAGGTATTTCAAATTTACCTCGGCGGTTTACTTGGTTATTATCATCTCTTCTGGGACAACTTCCCCTATCTGGAGGAAAAAAAAAGAAAAGTTTTTTTGGATATGTACAATACCAAAAAGGGAATATCAAAGATAACAATAACCAATCACATCTTATAAAGCACAGCGCCCCTTCTTATATGGCAGCGGATACTTTTGCTACGACCCTCATAGAAACATTAGGTATACCAGAACTAGTTCATAAGTTAACTGAATCAAGACTGATAAATTTTAAAGATGAACAGTTACATGAGATCCAAAATATTTTATTGAAGTTTCACACACAAGTAAATAGTATAGATGACCACATAACGCAATTTTCAGTTAATATCTACCAAGAATTTACAGAATTAGTTGAGAAAAGCTTTACCGAAATTATTGATGATTTCTGTAAACAAAAAGCTGACTTGCTGATTACCATGAATCGCATGGCACAAAGTTTAGATAAATACATATATATTTTTCAGGAAGATATGCCAGATGAGTTTTTCGCCGGAAAAGCCTTACAAAAACTGAGATTCCTCCGAGGGGATATGTTTAACGAGCTTGAAAAAACTATTTCCCTCAAAGGTTTAAGACCTCATATTAATGAAGTTGTGCAGTTAATCAATATAGGTAGTGAGGTTCACCAAGGATTACTAAATGAATTTAAAAACCAAAATATTGAAGCCGATAAAACATTTGAAAAGTTGAGGGCAAAACTGCCGCAATCTGTAATTAAGAATATGGCTAGTTTAGCAAAGCGTGCCGAAACAAAAGCTCAAAATACACAAGAAGCAATTTATATATTACAGCAAGAACTAGAACAGACATTTAATCAATCAATGGAGCGATCTGCCGGAGTATACAAACGAAATGCTAAAGGAGTAGCACTTTTAATTGGCTTTAGCATGGCAGTCATTGCAAATGCTGATGCATTTCATATTGTAAACAGACTATCAAAAGATTCTGCTGTCAGGATTGCTATTGTGAATAACGCTGGGCAAATAGTGAAGAATAATAATCTTAATGCATCTGGAAATTTAGCAGAAGTCAAAAAACAAACTGAAGATGTATTAGCAGAAATTGTCTTACCTATTGGTTGGAGTGCTATGAATTTAAAACAACAACTTGACTGGGAGCCTAGTAAACAGGGTTATTTCTCCATCAAGAAATTTTTAACTATGATTTTCGGTTGGTTTGTAAGTGGAATTGCAATTGCCATGGGTGCACCATTTTGGTTTGATTTGCTGGGTAAATTTATAAATGTGCGCAATACAGGTAAAGCAAATACATCTGCTGCTAAAAAATAAAAATTAGGCGTAACTCCCAGTCTTGATCGTGGCGAATAATTTGAATTTGTTTGATAAATTCTCGAAAGTAAAACCTCCTTTCTGCTTCTGATAAGTCTAACCAAAATTGGGGAATGGAAACAGCTTGAGCAACAGAACGCAAGTTGACTGGGGGAAGTGTTGCTAGTTTTGCTTGGAGTTGAGAAATTCCTGTGCGCAGTTTGTAAGCCCTTAACTTGGCTGTTTCGTCATCCAAAATCCCCGTTTCCACTAAAGCTGGTAACTGCTGGAGTATTTGTTGCTGATTTGCGATCGCTTGTACCAGACTATTCTTAATATTATCCAATTGGGGAAAGTCCATTCCGTCCACAGCCAGAGCTAAGTCACGGCAAATAATTTTAATAGTATGCTGTAATACGTCATGGTAGGCGATCGCCCGACATTTAGTCCGTCGCTTACAGCTAATAGGACGTAAATAAAGATACTCTTTATCTTGGTTGCGCCCGGTGACGCGGGTAACTGTTGTATGTGACTGACACTCACCACAAATAACTAAACCAGCTAAAGAACGGGGTGCGCTGGCGGTTCGAGAAGGTAAACGACTGTTGCGGCGTAAGATGCGGTCAACTTGAGCCCCTTCTTCCCTAGAAATAATGGGGATATGGGTATCAGAAATAATTTGATGATGGTGATAAGCTGTATCACCGCGATAAACGGGATTAGTTAGCCAGCGTCTCCCTGTAGTAACAGAAATTTTCTTACCATATTTCTTGGCTAAATAACCAACTGCACCCCGTAGGGAACCGTAAAGTAAAAAGTGTTCAAAAAAATCTTTAACTACAGTTGCTGTACTGCGGTCAATAGTATATTTTTCTTTACTACGACGATAGCCATAGGGAGCTTTACCCGGAGGAGGTGAGGCTTGTAGACGATTAGATGCGTGTCCTTGGCGGATACGGCGGCTATGCTGCTGATTTGCGATTTCCTGAAGCAATTTCCACAAATCCGAGTCTACACGCGAACTTTGGGAAGTATAGGGTTGTTCCGTAGCAATAATCATGATCCCCATTGCTTCGAGTTCATGCAAGCGATCGCTCACTTCCTCCAAAGTATCCCCCAATTCCCCTAAACTACGGATGAGGAGATAATCTGCTGGTTGAGTTTTACAGTCTGTGATTAATTTTTGCAACTGCGATCTCTGACCCAAATCTTCATATATAGAATCAACCTCCCAGCCCCAATCATGGGGATGAGGAGAAGATTCTAAAAGGGGGTTACTGTAAGCATAAGCAATAATTTTCATTGCTGACTCAGTTCGATGATATTCCCATCCGGGTCTTGAGTGAACAAAGCAGCGCGACCCGAAGCACTAACTTGAATGGGATAGTTGTGATGGAGTAATTCTTGTTGAGCATGATCCAAATCAGCTACACAAAAGGCTATATGAGGATTGCGTCCCCATTTTTGATTAGGTTTATCGGTAGGGACAGTATTTGCAACTATGAGATGAAGTTGATAGTTCCCCACCTGATACCATACACCGGGATACTTTAAGGATCGCTCGATTTTGGACAATCCCAATATTGTTCCATAAAAATTTTCCGCTTTTTCTAAGTCAGTCACGAGAATTGCTGTATGGAGAGACTGGATAATCTGCATTGTCTATCTACTCATCAAGTAATAATCAAAGTTTGTAGTGAGAATTTTACCCCCATCTATTATCTATGATGCGGGATTTGGTTTATAGTTGGTAATTGAGCTTATCTTTAATAGGTGGCGTGGCGTAGCCATACCTGCTGGTAGAAATCTTTGCTTTCCAGGACAAACTATTTATTATTATGGGGGCGAGACATCATCGCCTAATTCATACTGTTGAGCAATTTGCTATGGCAAGACAGGCTATATTGCAATTAACCGATAATAATTAGGAAAAACACCTGTGTTTCCTCTCTATGATGAAAACCCCGCGCGAACCACTCCGTATTTAACTTACGGGTTGATTGGTTTGAATATTGTTGTCTTTCTTCATGAACTCAGTCTATCAGGTCAAGAGCTAGAGCAATTTTTCGGGATGTACGCCGTCATACCACAACAGTTAACCACTAATTTTTCCCAAGAGTGGACAGCTCTATTTACATCACAATTTTTACACGGTGGTTGGTGGCATCTGCTCTCAAATATGGTATTTCTCTGGGTCTTTGGTAACAATGTTGAAGACCGTATGGGACACTTCAAGTATCTAATTTTTTATTTGTCGTGCGGTGCTTTAGCAGCCTTATGTCAGTGGTTTATCAGTATGAATTCTACCATTCCTTCTTTAGGCGCTAGTGGTGCGATCGCAGGGATTCTGGGTGCATACGTGATGCGGTTTCCGCAATCGAGAATTTTAACCTTAGCTTTTCTCGGTTTTTTTGTCACTACCATCAGGATACCGGCAATTATTCTCATAGGGATTTTTGTCATCCAGAATGTGATATCCGGTCTAGCCAGTCTGCAAGCCGCTGCTAATATGAGTGTGGAAACAGGCGGAGTTGCTTACTGGGCACACATTGGCGGCTTTGCTTTTGGGATTATTCTGGCTCCGTTATTCGGGTTATTTCGACATGACGGCACCGGCGCTAGTTGACACCCCTCCCCCAATCCCTCCCTGTTGAAAATTAATATTTTGTTGTTAACCCATAATGAATTTACTCTGGCAACGATTTACTTTATCTGATTTACCAATCAAAGAATATCTGGAAACAAGCTACTTACGCCGCTATTTGGTGGGGTTATTACACTCTTGGCGGCAAAGTAGCATTTTGATGCAGTGGGGAGACAGCATCGCAGTAGTTTTCCTTAGCTTGCTATATGCTCTTGCCCCTTTTGTATCCAGTAGCTTAGTCGGACTGTTACTATTAGCTTGTGTCGGATTTTGGCTGTTGTTGACCTTATCTGATGAATCAGCACCGGCAAATACGCCGTTATTTACCCCCATTCATCTGCTGGTGTTACTTTACTGGGCAATTGCTCTAGTCTCTACAGCGTTATCACCAGTCAAGCAAGCAGCGTTTAAAGATTTGGTAGTATTAACACTTTATCTACTGCTGTTTGCCCTGTGTGCTAGGGTGTTGCGATCGCCTCGTGTGCGGTCTTGGATAATTATCCTGTATTTACATATATCTTTAGTAGTAAGTATATACGGGTTGCGGCAGTGGTTTTTCAAAGCTCGATCACTAGCAACTTGGGTAGACCCAGAATCTCCTCTAGCTCAGACAACTAGGGTTTATAGTTATTTAGGTAACCCCAATTTATTGGCTGGATATCTTGTACCGGCGGTAGCTTTAAGCCTAGTAGCAATTTTTGCTTGGGATAGCAGGATCAAGAAAGCTTTAGCATTAACTATGTTTACAGCTAATGCTGCTTGTTTAGTTCTCACTTTTAGTCGTGGTGGCTGGATTGGTCTAGTAGTGGCTGTACTGACTGCCATGGCCTTACTAGTTTACTGGTGGAGTGTGGAAATGCCTCCTTTTTGGCGTACTTGGTCACTGCCGATAATTCTGGGAGGTATGATTGGGTTACTGTTGCTAGCAGTGATATTTGTCGAGCCAGTGCGCCTGAGAGTTTTAAGTATTTTTTCGGGTCGTCAAGATAGCAGTAATAATTTTCGTAGAAATGTTTGGGATGCTGTGTTTGAGATGATTCGCGATCGCCCCATGATTGGGATTGGCCCCGGTCATAACTCTTTTAATCAAGTTTATCCACTCTACCAACGTCCTCGTTATACGGCTTTAAGTGCCTATTCTGTTTTTTTAGAGGTGGCTGTAGAAACTGGTTTGGCGGGTTTAGGCTGTTTCTTATGGCTGATGATTGTGACGTTTAATAAAGCATTTGTACAAGTGCGACGATTGCGGCAATCTAGGAGTGTAGAGGGATTTTGGTTGATGGGAGCATTGGCTACTGTAACGGGGATGCTAGCTCATGGGACTGTAGATACTATTTGGTTTCGTCCTGAAGTCAATACGCTTTGGTGGTTAATGGTGGCTATAATTGCTAGTTACTGGACACCCATACCTGAAGACCACAGTCAAAATGTGACTTCAACTCACGGAAAACCCAGACCAAGCTAAAGTCCAATCAACAGCAGAATTCAGGAGCCACAAATGAACTCACCGTGGCGAAGTAATTGTGAAGTTTTATAACCAAAATGCCGAAAACCCTTGAGGAACAGGCGGATGCAGCCATATTCTGTACTTTAGGCAATGGATGTTCGCGCAGCGTCTCCCCTTGGGAGAAGGCTGTTTAATGCGTTTACGCCTGAGTAATTTTGTGATATATTGATATCAACACCGAACGGTAAAGAACCTGTATAAAAATCTAACTGCCTAACGGCAATCTGCAACTTGACAAGTGTAGATATGGGTTTCTATTCCATAGTTCTACTCCCTTCCGCTGCGAATAGGTAAAATCTACCAAAACAAGATGCCGTCAACGTAGAAAGATGCGTATTGCTGCTAATCGTGTAAGAGAAAGAATTGAGAATTTAATTAAACATTTGCATAACAAAGCTGTTAACTTGCTTGTTAATTCCTACAAAGTAATTTACTTACCAACCTTTGATTCTAGTCAAATGGTGATTAAAAGACGTAAGGGGAAGAAACGCAAAATCAACAGTAAGTCTGTACGGCAAATGCTGACTCTTTCCCATTACAAATTTGAGCGACATCTCAAGCAAGCTGCACAAAGAAAAGGTGTAATAGTCGTTCTTTGTAACGAATCATATACATCAAAAACCTGTGGTAACTGCGGTCATGTTCACCATAAATTAGGTGGAAACAAAGTTTTTAAATGTCCACATTGCGGAATACAGATTTCTCGCGATGTAAATGGCGCACGCAATATTTTATTGCGTGCTTTGCAAGCAACTGCCTTCACCGTGACCCATGATTCTATCGTGCTTTCTGAGGAGTCAGAATTGACGGATGCCGTAGTTAATCTAGTTTAATCGCTTTGATTAGCTTAAAAGTTGCACGAACAGTATTAAGTCCAACAAAATTAGGAATCATCCAGCTAGGGGAGGGCTTCCCCAAAGTAACGTGATTAAGAGAGAACCTCCTCTGGGTTAGATGCCGCAAGGAGTCTAATCTAAGTGGACTCGTTAAACCAACAATATCCGCAGCTTCAGCCCGGAAAGTATCAAGGCTTAGTCCCTATATGTTGTAGTACTAGGAGCAGTGGGTTCACGATAAGCAGTAGGTTCCCCGCCACTTTTTCTACCAGCTAAACCAGCCAAACCAAATAGCCCAATTAATCCTAACCAACCCCAATCAAAATCCTGGCGTTCGTAAACTGTTGTTCTGGGTGTAGTCTCAACTCTCGGTTCAGTAACTTGGGCATTTACAGGTAGAGTTAAAGGCAATATTGCCATACTCAAAGTGAGAAAGCCAGCACCAACTGCTTTGGTCAAAATAGGTGTCATGGTGAAAATCTCTCATCCCTTCCAACTTTACCCACTAGTTTATCGATTCCCATAACTCACCCAATCAATCCGTAGCCATAAACTCGGCTTTCTCTAAACTCACACTGAGGATATATAGAGAGGTCAATGAAGCTTAATAATTTTTCATCGCTCGTTGCATATCACGTTGATCTTGCCGTTTTTTGAGGGATTCACGTTTGTCATGGATTTTTTTACCTTTACCAAGGGCTATACTCACTTTTACCCAGCCTCGTTTGAGGTACATTTTTAATGGCACTAGTGTTAAACCTTGCTGTTCCACCTTCCCAATTAACTTACGAATTTCTTGCCGATGTAGTAACAGCTTGCGGGTACGACGCGGCTCATGATTAAAATATTGACCACTAGCGTTGTAAGGAGAAATATGGACGTTGATTAGCCATGCTTCGCCATCACGAATCAACGCATAACCATCTTGGAGATTAACTCTACCGGCTCGAATTGATTTAACTTCTGTTCCTGTCAACTCAACTCCCGCTTCAAAGGTTTCTAGGATTTCATACAAATAACGGGCTTGACGGTTGTCACTAATAACTTTGTAGCTTTCGCTCTTTTCGCTCATTGAAAAACTTTTTTGTACTTAAATGTGCTGGAAAAATGTTTGGATTGGCTGTAAGTGTGATATTCATATCAGCGTTAGTCCATATTCTTTTAATTTAACTTTTTTCAATTGTCAATTAAAAGTTAGAGGAGAGTAAATATTAATTTACACTATAGCGAGTATTATCTGTAGATGGTTGGTTTATTGTTAAGAGTTAAAAAGCTACCTATAGCCTTTCAGCATTCCAAATCGAACTTGGTTGTAATTTGGCAATACTGACTCAGTATTTAAGGTTTTCCTCATAAATCAAAAATAAGAGACTCAAGAGCTGGTAATCGTGTCATACTATGAAACATAAGAATACTATTTCTGCTTGCGTTCACTGATGTACCTCGGATAAATCCGTTAATCTGAGTTAAAAAATGCTAGGGGTGTATTGTCCATGCCCTTGACTATTCTTGTTGTGGATGACGACCCGGGCACTCGTCTATCCATTAGTGATTATCTTGAACTGTCTGGCTACTCCGTAGTGACGGCGAATGACGGTCAAGAAGCTTTGAGAATGGTAGAGAATTACCATCCTGATTTGATTGTTACTGATATTATTATGCCACGAATAAACGGCTATGAACTGGTGCGTCGGGTACGGCAGCAACCGACATTCCGGTTATTACCTGTAATTTTATTAACAGCACGCACTAAAACCCAGGAAAGAATTCTTGGCTACCAGTCTGGCTGCGATTTGTATTTACCTAAGCCATTTGAACTCGAGGAGTTAGCAGCAGCAATTCGTAATCTTTTAGAGCGATCGCAAATTATTCGATCTGAATACCGCCGGTCTTATAAAGAGAATTTAGGCAATTTCATACCTTCCAAAGAGGTGACAATGCCAAATTCTCTATGGGCGGGTATTGGGGAATCCCATCAGTTCCTATCCTTGACCCCCAGAGAACAAGAAGTTTTGGAACTGTTGACTCATGGTTTATCTAATGCTGATATAGGAGGTGAACTACACTTGAGCCCGAGAACTGTAGAAAAGTATGTTAGCAGTTTATTAAGAAAAACTGAAACCAGCAACCGAGCGGAGCTAGTGCGCTTTGCTATTACCCATGGCTTGGTTGAATAGATTTAGCTTTCTACTTGCTGACTGGTAATGTATGTGAGTAGACCTTCACAAGCATCCACAAGTAAATCAATCACTTGATGGAAGCCTTCCACTCCACCATAGTAAGGGTCTGGAACTTCCTTGAGGGTATAGCGAGAGCAGAACTTACACATTAAGTAAACTTTATGGTCATACTGCCCACTGGGGTCAAGAGCCAGGATATTCTCATAGTTCTCTTGATCCATTGCCAATATCATATCAAATTCCTGAAAGTCTAATTTTTGAAATTGCCGCGCGTGACCACGCAGTTTAATCCCTAACTTTGCACTAGCAGCCGCACTCATGCGTCTATCTGGCGGACTACCAATGTGATAACTGGATGTACCAGCAGAGTCGCAGAGGATGCGATCGCTCAATCCAGACTGGTCAATAAGATGATTCATAATATTTTCTGCCGATGGGGAGCGACAGATATTCCCCAGGCAAACAAACAGCAGCTTATAAGGCATAAAAATTCTACTTAGCAACCCTCCAGGGTCAAAAATCTACAGACACTAGTTTAATGGTTTTTGAGTGTAGAGACGCAACCCATGGCGTCTCTACAGCTAACGATTAAAAATTAGGGAGTTCCAGACCGCTGGTCAAGACTTCCATTTGTTCGCGCATTGTTGCGGTGGACTTGCTATAGGCATCTTTCATGGCGACTGTTACGAGGTCAGAAAGTAATTCTGCACCCTGTGCTAGGGCCTCTGGGGCAATTTCCACCCGTCTGGGTTCTTGGTTACCACTGACAATTACCTTCACGAGTCCACCGCCGGACTCTCCCTCAATCTCCATTTGCTCCAATTGTTCTTGAAGCTGCCTGGCGCCTTCTTGAACTTGCTGCGCCTTTTTGAAAGCGTCGGCGAGTTCTTTCATTTTTCCTAGACCACCAAAACCGAATCCCTGTCCTTTTCCTGTCATAACTGATTTTCCCAGCGTGCGTTTAATATTAAACCAAATTTCATTATAGATGGGGTCGGTAGCTTGCCTGTTTTATTACTAATCTTTATTCCCCTAAGCAGCCACCTGAAACTCACCGATCATTTTTACTTCTGGCTCTAAGCAAATTGACCAATGTTCTTGTACTTGCTGTTGAATATGACGAATCAGACAGAAAATATCGCTGGCCTTAGCCCCACCACGATTGACGATGAAATTAGCGTGTAATAGTGCTACTTGCGCTCCGCCAATTTGGTGTCCTTTTAAACCTGTTTGTTCAATTAACCAACCAGCAGCATAAGGTGTAGGATTACGGAAGACACTGCCACAGCTAGGGAAATTGTAGGGTTGGGTATTTAGTCGATGTTTTTTGTGTTCCTTTGTTACTTGCAAAACTCGTGCTGGATCGATACCTGGTTGGAGTTGAAAGGTGGCTTGGGTAACAATGCGTTGGCAAGGGTTCCCTGTAGAAGATTCACGATTTTGCAGTGATGAAGTTCGATAGCTGTAACCTATCTGGTCCGCCGTCAGAGTTTCTAAGGTACCATCGGGTAAAAGTACCTGAGCACTCACTAACATATCTGCAATGCAGCTATGATGGGCCCCGGCATTCATGACCACAGCACCCCCAACTGTACCGGGGATACCAACAGCCCACTCTAATCCTTCCCAACCTAATTTTGCTGCTTCCCATGCCAGATTGGGAATTGATTCTCCCGCCGCCACAGTTAATTGACCTGTTTGGGGATCAAAGTGACTATGGCGCAGATGACGAGTAGAAATTACTAAACCCGGTAAACCGCGATCGCTCACCAATAGGTTGGAACCTGCACCCAGTACTATTACGCCTAAATCTTGTGTTTTAGCATACTCAACACTAGCCTGTAGTGCTTCTAAATTACGAGGAGCAACGTACCATTCTGCCGCTCCCCCTACTCTATAAGAAGTAAATGCAGATAAAGAAACTTGTGACTTAATAGCGCAATCCGTATCTTTTAAGTAAATTATTTTACTATCACCTAAATCTTGTCTTTCCTGCTTCTCTGTAATTGAGTCAAAAACTGTGCAGACATTTCCAAGTGCCTGGGAGATTTTCATCTTGAGATAAATTTGTGAAATTTTTACATTTAAGTGCCGTAAAAATACGGCAATAGAATCATTGCCAGAGGAAAAAACCTTGGGGTAACTCAGTGTCCACCGTAATTGTTCTTCCTCATCTAGGATGTGGCTGTAACAGGTTCACAAAGTGTAGTAATTACTTCAGGGATGACCTGATTTAAATTCCCAGCACCTAGAAATAGTGCTAAATCTCCGGGACGCAGGGTTTGTACCAAGAATTCACTCATTAAGGGTAAATGAGGTTCATAAAGCACCTGTGGATGCTGTTTGGCTATTGCTACTGCAAGTTGTTCACCGCTAATTTGCCCTAAATTAGGTTCGCCAGCACTGTAAATATCTGTAAGTATAACTAAATCAGCATGGGCGAAAGACTCAGCAAATTCTTCTAAGAAGGTGAGTGTGCGACTGTAGCGATGGGGTTGAAAAATAGCAACTACTCTTTGCCCTGGTCTGGACTGGAGACGTGCTGCAGCAAGAGTAGCGCGAATTTCACTGGGGTGGTGGGCATAGTCATCGATAAAGGTAATACCGCCAACTTCTCCGCGCAACTCGAAGCGTCTTCTAGCACCTGCAAAAGTGGCAATGCTCTTGGCAATTGTGCCAAACTCTAAACCCAAGGCTCGACCAACAGCTACTGCCGACAGGGCATTGCTGAGATTATGCCGACTGAGCAAACGCAAATTCAATACTCCCAAGGGTTTGCCTTTCTCCCAAACCAGGGCTGTGGTACCATCAGCGCGATAATCAATATTAGTAGCAGTATAATCAGCATCTGTTTCTGGATTGAGGCTGTAGCTAATTGTCGGTTGGAAACGATGGCGTACCGTATCACAATCAATACAACCTATAAGGATTTTACAACTAGAGGCAAATTTTTGGAAGATGCTAACTACTTCTTCTAAGGTCTCATAGTGGTCAGGATGATCAAGTTCAATATTAGTAATAATGCCAATTTCGGGACTGTGTTTCACCAGGGAACCATCAGATTCATCTGCCTCAGCTACCAAATACTTGCTTTCCCCTAATCGTGCATTTCCTTCCCAAGCGTCAACCTCACCACCCACCAGAATTGTGGGGTCTAAACCAGCTTGTAAGAGCATATAGCCAATCATGCTACTGGTAGTAGTTTTACCGTGGGTTCCTGCAACTGCGATGCTATAGTAGTCTGAAATCAAGGCTGCTAGTACATCTGAACGATGCAAAATTGGACATCCTAATTCCAGTGCTGCTTTGTATTCCAAATTGTTGGCATTAATTGCCGTTGAACAAACAACTTGAGGCAGTGTTGAGTTACTACCTGCGGCTAATATTTCTGGTGAGTTTAATATTACTTTATGAGCTGATTCACGAGATCGAAAGAACTCGAGATTACTAGCCTCCTGTCTGCCAAAAATATGTGTTCCGATCGACTCCAACTTGCACGTAATATGACTCGGACGAAGGTCAGAACCTGATACTGGCATTTGACGCTTGGCCAGAATGTATGCTAGGGCAGACATACCGATGCCACCAATTCCAATGAAATGAAATGGTCGGCCGCTAAAATCTACATAATTATTCATTGATGAGTCCTCTGACACCACACCATAATCACAAATGACACGCGTATCATACCAGGAATTTGATTTTTAGACTAACTGCACTTGCATTTTGTTTATACCTGATATTCAGATTATTTTCCTCTGTTTTTTTGCTGATTGAGAATGATTTTACCTTTCTTGAACGTTTTGGCTATTTCGGAACTGTTATTAAGATTATTCTGAGAGTTGATGCCGCATCGGGACAGAAAATATTGTATTTCGCAATACCTTTTACTCAGTTCTTGAGTGATGTTGGCTACAGTCATACATTATTAATAGTGGAAATAGTTTTAAATTGAGAAATTTTCCATGAAACTTCTCCAGTCAGCTTGAGCCAGATAGTATATTTGTATTATCATCTGGCGATATGGAATCAAGTTTAGGTATGACTGAATGCAGCACATCGGAATCTTTGGTGGCACATTTGACCCAGTTCATTGGGGACATTTACTCGTAGCCCAAACAACTTTATATCAAGTACCTCTGTCAAAGGTGATTTGGGTACCATCACTAAACCCACCCCATAAAAAAGTGGCTTTGTTTAAAAATCGCTGGGAAATGTTGAAATTAGCCACAAGAGGAAACTCAGCATTTACCGTCTCCTCCATCGAGGCAAAACGCTCTGGAACCTCCTATGCCATCAATACCTTCATGGACTTATCTAGTTGTTATGCAGATACTCACTGGTACTGGATTACGGGTTTGGATACATTTCAAACTTTACCCCGTTGGTATCGTGGACGGGAACTAGTACAAATGTGTGATTGGTTAATCGCTCCCCGACAGCTAGGTGGTGAGACGACAGATCAAAGCGAGCTGATATGCAAGCAAGTGGAGCAACAACTCACACAGCAGTCGCTAACTATTCGCTGGCAACTATTGGACATACCTTTAATAGGAATTTCCTCAAGTCTGATTCGGAGACTTTGCCGGGAAAGCCTGTCAATTGGTTATTTAGTCCCGGAATCCGTCAGATCCTACATTAATACTCACAACCTCTACTCAGATAAATCTGAATAAAATATGTGTTTTTTTGATCGATCTGAAAATTTATGGTTATTAATACTCCCCCCTTTGCGATATGATTGGGGTCAAAGATATCAATTTATAGGCATAAATACAGAGGGTAAGACACTGTGATTAGAGTCGCAATCAATGGTTTTGGGCGCATCGGACGTAACTTTGCACGCTGCTGGGTAGGCAGAGAAAATAGCAACATTGAGCTTGTTGCTGTCAATGACACATCAGACCCTAGAACTAATGCTCATCTCCTCAAGTATGACTCAATGCTTGGGAAGTTAAAGAATGCTGATATTACAGCCGATGACAACTCCATCATCGTTAATGGTAAGACTATTAAATGCGTATCAGATCGCAACCCAGAAAACTTACCTTGGAAAGAGTGGGGAATTGATCTGATTATCGAAGCAACAGGCGTATTTACCAGCCGAGAGGGAGCGCAAAAGCACATGAATGCTGGAGCGAAAAAAGTTCTGATCACCGCACCTGGTAAAAACGAGGATGGTACTTTTGTCATGGGAGTGAATCATCACGAATATGACCACAACCAGCACAACATCATTAGTAACGCCAGCTGTACTACCAACTGCTTGGCTCCGATAGCCAAGGTATTAAACGACAAATTCGGGATCATCAAAGGTACGATGACCACCACCCACAGCTACACCGGCGACCAGCGTTTGCTAGACGCTTCTCACCGGGATTTACGACGCGCACGGGCTGCAGCTATTAACATTGTTCCCACCTCCACTGGTGCAGCAAAAGCAGTAGCACTAGTAATCCCAGACCTCAAAGGTAAACTTAATGGTGTGGCTTTGCGGGTACCAACTCCTAACGTTTCAATGGTAGATTTCGTAGTTCAAGTTGAAAAACGTACTATTACTGAAGAAGTGAATCAAGCTCTCAAGGAGGCTTCTGAAGGTCCACTCAAGGGCATTTTGGACTACAGCGAACTACAATTGGTCTCTTCAGATTATCAAGGTACTGATGCATCTTCGATTGTCGATGCCAACTTGACTTTAGTCATGGGTAATGATATGGTGAAGGTGATGGCTTGGTACGACAATGAGTGGGGTTACAGCCAAAGAGTTCTAGATTTAGCAGAACTGGTAGCCCAAAAGTGGGTTTAGTCATTAGTAATTAGTGATGACTTTGAAATCATCTGTAACTGAAGCAAGAGCAACAGATCTTGCGATAGGAAAGAAACGATAAATAACTAGTTTTTTGTTGTCTGCTGTTGGACAGCCAGTGGACGTTAAATAGATGCTTGTGGAGGTGAGTCTGGTGGGGTTTTCAAAACAAAGATAACTGGAAGCCAGACAAACCTCTCAAGCAAGAATCTCCTGTTACAGCCAAAGGCACAACGGTGAGAGTCTCAATCGGTAAAATGTTGAAATCCGCGGAAAATTTGTAATTTTTCGCGTTTTTTTTGCTCTTTATCTTGTACGACTACTTGGGAACCTGTGGTAATAGTTCCCACTATGGCAGCGCTTTCACCGAGTGTTGTCACCAAGTGATTGGCAATAACTTCTGGTAGGCACAGCACTAATTCAAAGTCTTCACCGCCGTAAAGGGCATATTCTAGAGCTTTTTCTGGTGTCAGCCAATGCTGAAAACTACCTGGTAAGGTGATTAGGCTGCTTTGTAGGATAGCGCCAACACCACTGGCGCGGCAAATTTGCAAAATGGCATCCGCCAAGCCGTCGCTGCTGTCCATACCGGCTATAGGGGGGTGGTGGGATGGAAAATAGGATTCGAGAATTTGCCAGAGTATGGGTAAAACATCTAATCTGGGTTGTGGGCGCTGGTGTACTGTGATTAGTGTCCTTTGTTCTGCATCGGTGAGGTTTTGCCTCAATTCGGGATGTAAGAGCAATTCTAAGCCGGCTTGGGATGCTCCATGAACACCAGTGACCATGATCGCATCACCCACTTGCGCCGCAGAACGTCGGATAATCCTTTGGGGATGAACTTGACCAAAGGCAGTAATGGCTATGGTGGTGACCGGCGATCGCACGATGTCACCGCCAACAATGACGGTATTGTATTTCTGGAGGCATTCTGTCATTCCTTGATATAAGCGCTCAACCCAACTCACCATCACCTCACCCGGTAGCGCCAAACCGATGGTAATGCCCATAGGAGTGGCCCCCATTGCTGCCAAATCGGATAAATTAGCAGCCACAGCCCGCCAACCAGCATCTTCTGGGGATGTGGTGACATCACTAAAATGCACACCATCCACCAGCACATCTGTTGTGACTACTAAAGATTTTTCTGGTGAGGTTAAAAGGACAGCTGCATCATCCCCAATCATTCCTGGGGGGCAGAAACGCTGCAATTTCTCTAAAATACCTTGTTCGCCAATATCTTTAACTTGAGTCATCAGTGATTAGTCAAATAAAAGAGGAGTATAATTAAAAACTCCCCCAACTTTCGTATTTATCTAGAAATCTCTACCTTTCTAGGCGGCTGACGGCTGAACCAAGTTTTCTATTCCTTGAATCACAGCTGCCGATTCAATTTTGTCACCTTCTTTGAGTTTATCCAAAATTTCTTTACCATCAATGAGATAGCCAAAAACGGCATAGCGACCGTCTAAGAGGTTTCGTCCGGCAGGAGTGAGTTCTGGCTCAAACAAAAAGAAGAAAAATTGAGAAGAACCTCCATTTACTTCACCTTCTGGGCGAGCCATTGCCAATGCCCCAAAGGAAGAAAAAGGCAGAACTGGCATATCGAGATAACGCCCAGCTTCTTCAAGAGTAATGCCATAAGTGGGTTCTTTCTCGCCTTCCACTAATATTTCTAAAGGAATAGCGCGGTATTTGCCAGTTTTCGGATCAATGAAACCTAATTCTTTTCCTGGTGGATCTCCGGTTTGCAGCACGTAAGACTCTTCTGAACGGGTAAATTCTAAACCGTCATAAAAACCTCGTTGCACTAAATCCACAAAGTTACCAGCTGTGACGGGGGCGCTATAACCGTCTACCACCACAGTCAAGTCACCTTTGTTAGTTTTAACAGCCACTGTAGCCCGACCTTTGAGTTGAGGCAGGTTACTATACTCAGCAGGTACTTCAAAGGGGAATGCAGTCACCATTGATTCTTCTAACTGGGTGACTACATCGAGGAGTTTATTTCTACCTTCTAGAATTTGTTGTTTATCTTTAAGTTGTACCGCTGCTTGGAGTGAATCGACCCCAGATTTTAACTGGTTAATCCAAGCTTCGGCTTGAGGTTGGCGTTCTTCGGGAACGCTTGCTAGGATTTGGTTAGGTCTATCGAGAATCCGTGACGCTGTTTTCAGGTCGCTAGAGATAGCACCCCATCGCCGATTTGCCCGCAGTTGGGTAGAGATATCCTCTAAACTGGCTTGCAGTCGCCGGACTGGTTTATTCTCTATCGGGAGTGCATACCTTAATAAAGCCTTGCCTTCAGTAATAGCATTTCCAGATGGCAGGGCTGCGTGACTAGGAGGAGTCCAGGTCGCTGTATTTATGCCTAAAAATATTGTTATTAACAATATTCCCATTAGGCTGTTTTTCAGCCAGGATTTTAATATGTTAAACATGATGGAATAACTCAAATGCAACATCACATTGTTGGCTGGGCTTAACCCATCAATCATCTTCCCACAGTACGAGTGCTGAGTAATGAGGGAATTTAGGATCGGGGCTAAAATTATCTATCACGGTCTAGTTTGTCCTGTAGGGTTTGTGAGTTGCTTGTTGCTGCCAATCAAAAAGACCGCGCTGACTCACCATACCTGAATGAATTGACTAATTACTTGATGATTAACTACTAATTACGACTCTTGAAGGGTACAATAAATGCCGATTGTCTTCCAAAACTTAAAGCTTCATGATCTCTAGTAACGACTTTCGACCCGGTGTATCAATTGTCTTGGATGGGTCTGTATGGCGAGTAGTAGAATTTCTCCACGTTAAACCAGGCAAAGGTTCTGCCTTTGTACGTACAACTCTCAAGAGTGTCCAAACTGGCAAGGTGCTAGAAAGAACATTCCGCGCCGGGGAAACTGTACCACAAGCCAATTTGGAAAAAAGCACGATGCAGCATACCTATAAGGAGGGCGATGAGTTCGTCTTTATGGATATGGAAACCTACGAAGAAAGCAGATTGAGCGCAGCGCAAATAGGCGATCGCGTCAAGTACCTGAAAGAAGGTATGGAAGTTAACGTTGTTCGTTGGGGGGAGCAAGTTCTAGAGGTGGAATTACCCAACTCTGTGGTGTTGGAAATTGTCCAAACCGATCCAGGTATCAAGGGTGATACGGCTACAGGTGGAACTAAGCCAGCTACTCTGGAAACAGGAGCAATCATCATGGTGCCATTGTTTGTTGCTCAGGGTGAGCGTATCAAAATTGATACCCGTGAAGATAAATACTTAGGCAGGGAATAAGTTGACTTTGTGACCACCAAGCAATTTTGATTTCAGTCCCTATATATAGGGATTAAATCCCTGCCACATTGATAATTTTGACTTACGGTTAGGTCGAGGTAATAAAAACTGTGCCATTGGAATTTAATGAAATCCGCCAACTACTGGCAACTATCGCCCAAACAGACATTGCAGAAGTAACACTTAAAAGCGATGACTTTGAACTAACAGTACGCAAATCAGAGCGAGAGAAACTTACCGAATCGCCAAATCAGATCGTCGAGGTGGGAACAAGTCGTGTTTTGGATAATACTGCCACTGCTTCTACTGTGCAGTTACCAGCAAATCCCCCATCACTGATTGATAAAAGACTAGTAGAAGTTCCTTCCCCCATGGTAGGAACCTTTTATAGCGCTCCCGCACCAGGTGAAGCACCTTTTGTGAAAGTGGGCGATCGCGTCCGTAGCGGTCAAACAGTCTGTATCATTGAAGCGATGAAACTGATGAATGAAATTGAGGCAGAAGTATCCGGACAAATCATGGAGATTCTGCTGCAAAATGGCGAACCGGTGGAATATGGCCAAGTTTTGATGCGAATTAACCCCGATTAGGTATTAATTTATCAAGATATCAATCACGCAAGAGTGAGATCCCCTACCTTTTCTGCCGCGTACACACCAGCCCAAAAAGCGAGAACTCAAAGGTTCTACCCCTCTGCTTGGCAAGGAGAGGGGCTGGGGGTGAGGTCAAACCCCACTAATAAAGTCTTTTACAGCGCCTTTCATCTGAGTTAGGTACAAAAGGGCGGGCACCGATGCCCACCCCACAAGATTTATGATATTCAGCTGTGTACTTTATTTACTTGAAAAGTGCCGTATGTATTGATTTAAACTGAGTAGCTTTTTTGGAGGGTGTGTTGTCGCGTAGCGCAACGTACCATCCTGAATTTTCGGTGCGTTAGGACTAAAGTCCATAACACACCGTACCCAAATCAAAAGTTTTAGACTTGTGTGTACACATTAGACCTTTGCAGGAGGGGATTAAAGCGGATAGTTTTGCTCAAAGCTTTGACGAGTCAATGGCTGCAACACTTCCACACCCTCCCCACCTAAAAACTCCAACTGTTCTCCCTCGACCTCAATGTATACTTTCGCATTTGGATCTAGTGTTGTGGCTGTATAAATAACTTGTCCAATGCGACCGACCATCGATGTTGAACCGCCACCTTTAGTAAAATCTTCAGATAAATTAACATGAACCTCACCATTCTCCATTTTCAGCCCCAGCAACTTGGTTTCTGGGGGGATGGTTGTAGAATCTGTCCCTTCTGTTGGTCCGGCCAATAAAGCTTGGAAGGCTCTTTCTAAAACTTGGTTGGGTTGCGTAGCAGCTATTTCCACCGGTTGGGGAACCAAATCCAACCCTGTATCCCTTGGTTTAAGCCAGTAAACATGAGGTGTTTGCCCTTGCACAGGATCTCTTGGCGTAATAGTTTGAGATGGTCTGATTGGTGTAGGAGGCTGATTAGAAGCAAGCCAAGCTACACCACCACCCACTAATACAACTGCTGCTGAGACTGCTGCAATTACACCAGAAGAAATACGTTTAGATCCTTGTTGGTTGTTCATATTTAAAAGGTTCCTGACAGGAGACTGAGATAGTGTGGTTCACAAGAGCAGCCTGATAAAAGACGATATCCATGAGTGGGAGTTTCTTGAAATCTCAAGAAGGCTTGATTTGTCTGAATTCTATTGACTTGATATTTTGCTAATTTGAAGACAATTTCGGAACGGAAATTAAAAATCCCCTGGGTGAGGGTATTTCAGCAAGTCATCCTGCACCTATAGTAACTTGATTTCAGCTTTAATTTTAGCTAACCTGTCCACGGGTAACCTCCATTCTCAAGCCGGGGGCGGGCTTAACCTTTGATTATTGGTCATAGATACAATCGCAGGCAAGATACCTGCCCCGGCAAGGATGTATATTATACTGCTAATGCCTCATTAACCCACTGTTCCAGAGTATTAACTACTTCCTCGATGGCTATTTCTTGAGTTTCATGGGTGGCGCGTTTCACTACTTCTACTTTGCCATTGTTAATAGCCCGACCTGTAACTATTCTGTAGGGTATACCAATTAAATCGGCATCTTTAAATTTTACTCCAGCCCGTTCATCCCGGTCATCAAGTAATGTTTCCACACCAGCTTTGTTAAGTTCAGTGTACAGTTTTTCGGCTACTTCCACCTGTTGAGCGTCTTTAACGTTAGGAATTGTGACAATTGCATGATAAGGTGCGATCGCTACTGGCCAAATAATCCCATCTTTATCATAGGATTGTTCTACAGCCGATTGTGCTAGTCGTGATACACCCACACCATAACAGCCCATAAATAGGGGGTTTTCTTCCCCTTGTTCGTTCGTATACATTGCTACCATAGTTTGGGAGTACTTAGTACCCAATTGAAAAATATGTCCTACTTCAATCCCTCTAGCGGTTTGAAGAATTTGATTAGGGTCATGAACAGCGCGATCGCCCGGTCTAGCCTTACGTATATCTACCACTAAACTAGGTAACTCGAATTGTTCTCCCCAATTAGCACCAACAACGTGATAACCTGATTCATTAGCACCTGTAACAAAGTTTTTTAAATCGACGGCCGTTTTATCAACTAACCGGACAAACTGAGGATGTAAATCCTTACGAGCCGCAATATAATCATCTCCCAGATTAGGGGCAATATAACCTAAAGGTAAAGATTTAGCCGCCCATGTTTGCTGCATTTCGGCATTGGGTACATCCAAGCTAATAATAGCCTTAGCACCATAGTTAGAAGCAAGTTTAGTCAATTCATTCTGCAACTTCACCTCATTCACTTCTTGGTCACCGCGGATACTCACCAAAAACAATACAGTCACACCATTGTCATAAACAGTTTGGTAAAGGACATTTTTCACAACTTGAGTAGGAGAACAATTGAGCAGTTGACATACTTGCTCAATAGTCTGTGTTCCTGGTGTTTCCCGTTTCTCATAGGTTGTAAACGGAGAGATTACCGCATCCACAGCTAAAGAAACCGCCTTTTCCACATTAGCGGCATATTTACCATCTGGAGTGTAAAGAACTTCATCCTCTCCAGCATCCGCCAACACCATAAATTCTGTAGAACCAGAACCGCCAATAGCCCCAGAGTCAGCTTCTACAGCCCGGAATGCTAAACCAGAACGGCGGAGCATATTGCTATAGGCCTGATACATATCTTGGTAGGTTTCCTTAAGACTGACCTCATCCACATGGAAAGAATAACCATCCTTCATAATAAATTCCCGCCCCCGCATCAACCCAAACCGGGGGCGAATCTCATCGCGGAATTTAGTTTGAATTTGGTATAAATGTAAAGGTAATTGACGATAGGAGCGAATCATATCACGAGCAATAGTCGTGATCACTTCCTCATGAGTGGGCCCTAATCCCAACTGTTGTTCACGGCGGTCAACCAGGGAAAACATAATCCCCTCAGCCTTAGTGTAAGTATCCCAGCGTCCCGACTCCTGCCACAACTCAGCCGGTTGTAACTGGGGTAAGAGACATTCTTGTGCTCCAGTGGCGTTCATTTCCTCCCGGACAATTTGGGAAACCTTTTGTAATACCCGCCACATTAACGGCAAATACGTATAAATACCGCTACCGATACGACGAATATAACCCGCCCGCAGTAATAGTTTATGGCTAGGAATCTCAGCATCAGCCGGATCATCCCTGAGTGTAACAAATAACATTTTTGATAGTCGCATCGTTATTTTCCTTTTGAAAAATTGCTAGTGTTTAAAATTAATTACATCTGAAGTTTGCCATAAACATATAGGATTTTGGCAGGAGATTAGGTAGTATATGAATCTTAAAACTCTTGTGGGGTGAGCATGGTGCCCGCCCTGGTATACCTGACATCGATGAAATGCGCTGCAATTAATCAGCCGCCTCATTAACTGGGAACCTATCAATTAATTGCATCGCCCGATAAGCATTACGCTGGAAATCTTTAGACAAATGGGGAACATGGGGGATCTGGGATAATAAATCTAAAGTCCGGCGTAAAATTCTCACGACATCGCCTTCATCCAAAGTAGTATTCTCACAGAGTTCTGTCCACTGTTTCCCCAGAGACCACTGTTCTACTATGGCAATTAATTCAAATTCCAACCAGATGGGCAAAGCGACATTGTACCGCCTTTGCAGTTGAAATATTTTGCGGCGAATTCCCCGCAGTGTTGCCAAAGCTTCTACGACTTCGTTACTAAGTTCAAAGTGAACTCTACTATCTGGGCGGGGGGGTTCGATGACTAAAGCTGCAACTGCGGCGGCTAGATGGTGGGGATCTAAATTGTCCAATTGACCACTAGCGAACACCAAACCCAGCCATAATTCATTTTCTCCGCGAATGGCGGCAGCAATTTGTCCTAACTGTGTGGGGACTAAGTTATCTAAACACTCAAAGTATTCCAAAATAGAAATTAAATTAACAAATTCTTCCCAATGGTGTTGTGAGTGTTGCGCGACTTGTAATTCTAATTCTTCGAGTTCGGCTTCTAATTCCACATAACGAGCGCGGCGTTTAAAAATCTTGCTGACATTGCCAGATTTATGGATGGGATTAGCTTCTAATTCCTCTTGGACTGCGGTAACGCGACCCAGTTGTGCGGCTACTTCTGGGGACATATACAATGAGGCTTGTACTGGAGGAATACGTTGAGCGATCGCAAATGTTTCGTGATTACCGCGAAGTGATTTCCCCGGTTTTAACTGTAAATCTGGGGGTGGTACGATCTGCTCTGGTACATCCACCCGTGGCAACTCAGCATACAAATCGATTACATCGGCAGTTGTGACTACATACCAGCGATTATCTTGTCCTAAACACACCAAGTAAGGAGCTTCTGAAGCAGCACTAGGTGTTTTTCCCACTAAGACCGCTGTTATAGGTATAGACACATCTACGTCTTTCCCCTTGAGACTCAACAGAGTTCCTGTCACTGCAAAGCTCAACATCATCACAAATTCTTCTTGGCGACTTTCTAGAGCTTGTTCTTGCAGTGTTGTCAATAACTGGCGTTCGACTTTCAAACGTTGCCGCAATTTCTGATAAACTGCTAGTTCATGTTCATTAACCGTGGCGATTTGTGCTTTGAGTTCGGCTAATTGGGTTTGTAGCGAGGCAATTTCTTCATACTCTGGTCTTAAATGCAGTGTTGCCATGTACTGCCCAAAGCTGCGTTCTATCAGTTCCCTGGCTTGTTCAAGTGTGTGGATTTGCAGCAAGTTTAGTACCATACCATAGCTAGGTGTAAACTGACTCACCAGGGGGTCTGGTTTAGATGTAGCTAAATACGCCGCTTCTTTTGAGCCTTCAAAGGGGGTTTGTACTGTAACTACATGACCTTGTAGATCCATGCCTCGGCGACCTGCCCGTCCTGCCATCTGGAGGAATTCAGAAGCGTTTAGTAGGCGATGTCCAGAATCAGTACGTTTGGAAAGGGTAGAAATTACTGTTGTCCGGGCTGGCATATTGATCCCTGCTGCCAAGGTTTCCGTAGCAAATACTACTTTAATTAGCCCCTGCTGAAATAGTTCCTCTACTAGTCCTTTCCACGCAGGTAAAATTCCGGCATGGTGAGCAGCAATACCTCTGTATAGAGGGGCAATTTGTCCAGAACGCCCAGCATCAGGATTTCGGGTTAAAAAATCATCAATTTGCCGCCGTAATATTTGCGACTCATCATTATTGACTAGCCATAAATCACCAACTTCTGCCACCGCCTGATCACATCCGCGACGACTGAATATAAAGTAAATCGCCGGGAGCATATCCCTTTGCTGTAGCTGACTGAGGGTGTAAGCTATCCCCGGTGCTTCTGGTCTGCCGGTTCTGCCCCTGTCTTGTTGTTTTCTTTTGCCTCTATTGGCCAGACGGGGGTTAATTTTAGTTTTACTTTCATTGAGCAGAGGAAACAGCCCCTTGGGATTGCAGTAGTAAAATTCTAGGGGAACGGGACGAAAATCCGAATAAATCAGGTCTGTCGGACCGTGAACGCGATTTAACCAGTCAGTGAGTTGATCGCTGTTGGCAACAGTTGCGGAGAGGGCTACTAGCTGAATTTCACGAGGACAGTAGATGATGGATTCTTCCCAAACTGTCCCCCGCTGGCGGTCATTCATGTAGTGACACTCATCTAGCACTACGGCCTCAACGTCTACTAGGGAAATGCCCACCTGCCCTATGGGTGTGCCATAGAGCATATTGCGGAAGATTTCTGTGGTCATCACCAGAATTGGTGCATCCCTGTTAATGGAATTATCTCCAGTTAACAATCCCACCAACTCATAGCCAAATTCCTCACGAAAATCACGTAATTTTTGATTGGACAGAGCTTTCAGGGGCGTGGTGTAAAATACACGCTTACCCCGGGATAAGGCTCTATAGATGGCATATTCCCCAACTAACGTTTTGCCCGAACCTGTAGGGGCACATACGACTACGGAGCGTCCAGAATTTAGGGACGCGATCGCATCTTTTTGGAACTGATCCAGTGCAAAGGGAAATATTAACCCTAAGTCTAGTTCTGGAGATGGTGCGGGATAATTCACTCAATCAAATTTGCAACCGGACTTTTTTACTATATTAACGGGTATTTGCCCTTGGTCATGAGGCGATTTTTCCTCACTGCCCCAACTCTTGCGATCGCAGTGCCGACGCTTTGACTGCTTCAATTAAAGCCGAGCGAAATCCTGCCCTTTCCAGTTGGGCAATACCAGCAATAGTGGTTCCACCGGGACTGGTTACCCTGTCTTTGAGTTCTCCGGGGTGGATTTTGTGTTCTTGCAGGAGTTTTGCTGTGCCCAATACAGTTTGCACAGCCAGCTGATTAGCCAGACCCCTGGGTAAACCTGCGGCTACTCCTCCATCAGCCAATGATTCCACCATTAAAGCTACGTAAGCCGGACCACTACCAGACAGTCCTGTCACTGCATCCATGAGCATTTCTGATACATCTACCACTTGCCCCACTGCCGAAAAAACTTGCTGTGCTAGTTTGTGATGCTTACCATTAGTATATGCTCCTAAACACAAAGCTGTAATTCCCTCCCCCACTGTGGCGGGGGTGTTGGGCATAGCTCTAATTACTGGTAGTTCAGGGAATGCTGATTCTAGTTGGCTTAAAGACACTCCTGCCAAAATCGAAATTACCAGGGGCGATATTTTTGTAGTCAGGACATCTGCTAATTCTTGAGCGATCGCACTGAACACCTGGGGCTTTACCGCTAATAATACTACTTCTCTCGATTCCGTGAATACAACACAATTATCTGTATTTACATTTACATTATATGTTTGCCTTAAATAATTTTGGCGTGTCGGTTGGGGTTCACTCACCATCACTTCCGATGGTTGATAGATTCCCCGGTCAATCAAGCGGGATAATAGCGCTTCTCCCATTACTCCGCCACCAATTAAGCCCAATTTAATAGTCATTAAGTTATATAGTCAATCAGAGCAGATTTAAACCCTTCATTGATGGCATAATACCATTTTGGTTAAACCTGCTCCTACAATCATCAAAAATTTGAGTTGAACTAATGGAACTTCATTGCACCATTCTGTTAAGGTCTGTACCCCATTGACTAGAAGTATTTGAGGGACGTGAAGGACGAGGGGGCGCTTGTGGTACTTCATGCAGAACTGTCCCCGGGGTACTAACTTGCACACAACTGGGGGTAAACAAAAAGATACTTTCTCCAATGCGCTCTTGATGTCCGTCCAGGGCGTAGGTTCCCCCAGCTACGAAATCTACAGCTCGTTGTGCTTGATCAGGATCCATGATCGTCAAGTTTAAAACAACTGACTTACGCTCTCTGAGTGCTTTAATAGCTTCGGGCATTTCTTCAAATGTTCGAGGCTCAAGTACTAACACTTCTGAAATTCCGTTAATTGCTCCTGGCATGTTAATCACATTCCCCATGGTAGGCTTCGATCCTGAGGCTATATCATTACCCATTGTAGTCATGGGTTCCTGCCAGCGTCGATTTTGAACACTAGCCGGTGCTGGTGGTGGTGCTTGGGGATTTTCCTCTTGATACAGGTTCTGGTAGCGACCAGGATCTGTTTCCGGTTCCTCTTCGTAATATTCGTATTCCACCTGTTCATTGAGACCTACAAAGTCTCGAAGTTTAGTAAAAATGTTATTCATTTTTATGCTCCTGATAAAAGTTACCCTTATTGATTTGGCCAGTAATTAATGTAGCCATAGTAGCTCAGTACACAGCTAAGATTGAATAATTTTCTTGCCGTTTATAGCTTTTATTGCAAATAGGGTTAGTCAATTGAAATTTGAGGGAACGCCTGTAGATTAACTTACACAAAATAACGCGTCAAGATTACAGCGTAATTATTGTTCCGGGTAAAAATTTTCTTTCCCGGATTTTTTTGCTACTCATCTTGACTGAATTTTATTTTTTGTATGCTCATACATAACCAGGGATGAACATATCTGTGTATTTTATCCCTAGTAATATTAATACCAGAAGCAAAAAATTAATGGTTCATATCCTAACTTCTCTCACCAAATAAGATAGTACCTAATCTTACCATAGTTGCCCCAGCCTGTACTGCCAGTTGGTAGTCCCCCGACATACCCATGGAAACTTCCCGCATTTTTAGGTGCGACCAGTTTTGCTGCTCGATTTCTTTAGCTAATTTATATGTATTTTTAAATACATCCATTGTTTCCGCTTCATTCAATCCTAAAGGGGGAATTGTCATTAAACCCTGAATTTGTAAATCCTCACATTTGTTCAGAGCCGGTAAGTCGGCTAGTAGTTGGGGAACGCTCCAACCTGACTTATTAGGGTCAGGGAGGATTTTCACTTGTAGGCAAACCTGAGGACTGACTCCTAACTGTGCTGCCAATTGATTTAAACGTTCTGCCAGTTTTAAACTATCCACTGAGTGAATCCAGTCAAATAATTCCATGGCTTTTTTAGCTTTATTGCTTTGCAAACTGCCAATAAAGTGCCATGTAATATCCGATAAGTCTTGTAACTGGGCTTGTTTACTGGCTGCTTCTTGGATGCGGTTCTCGGCAAAATTACGAATTCCGGCATGATAAGCAGCGCGAATTGCTTCAGGGGGAAATGTCTTACTCACAGCCACCAATCGCACTGAAGCAGGTAGTGAACCACAAATGTTAGTAATACGTTCGCTCATGGAACTGGTCATTGGAATGTGCGCTGGAAAACACTCTGAAGTTGATCGTACTCCTGGGATGGACCACTGCGACGCAGAGTACGCAAGCGATTTTCCAACAACATTCGGGCTTCAGTACGTCCTATGGACTGAAATTTGAGACCTTTAATATCGTTGGACACCACAAAAAATAAACGTTGGGCATAAAGTGTAGTGAATAGATCCTGGTTGTCATCGACCATACAGATCCGATAAAGCAAACCCCAAGTTGGATGATTGATGTAGGTTTCTAAGTTTTCTGGATTCATTTAACAGTCAAGTTGGGAGTATATATCTCTTCGTAGTTCAGTACAAATGTTCACAAGATAATACACCCCTTTTGCCAGCATCTTTCGTGAGCTTATAAGAAAATTAGTGATTCTGGCCTTTGAATGGCAGTTATCAAAACCTGCGTCCTGTGTGTAATTGGCAGATGAGGTTGGTAACAGGAAAGTAGAAATGCACAACAAACCACTAAGGTAATTACTTTAGTCTCTTTCCATATTGCCATAATTATTCGCCTGTGGCACAAAATAGCTCAGAGGATCAGCGACTAAGCCATATTTCCTATAACTAGCCTAGCAACCCAAAATAGGGTAAGCATAGCGATCGCCAGCCAATCTCTAGCCCTCAGACGTAATTCATGCCATTTGACTTGATGCTCACTAGGACTAGTAAACCCCCTTACCATCATAGCGTTAGCCATTTGTTCGGCTCGTAGTAGGAGATTTTTTAACAGTCTCTGTGCTACAATCATCCAAACCTGAGCTGCTCTTTTCCAGCCCAGTTTTTTCCAATTAATCGCCCTAGTCATCACAGAGCGAATTAAATTTTGCACCTCTTCCAGAACTAGGGGGATAAATCGCAACGACAAAGTTAAGGTGAGGGTAATTTCAGTTACCGGCACTTTCAACCTTGCCAAGGGCTGCATTAAACTTTCTATAGCAGTGGTGATTTCTTCGGGTGCGGTTGTCAGCAGATACAGGTTACTGCTATAAATCACAGTAAATATAATTGTACTGACTCTAATAGCCAAATCAATTGAGCGACGAGTTACCTTAACCGGCCCTTGATGAAATAGAATGTAGCTGTAGTTTTTGTTTTCCCGTGTTGGTACTGAAACAATCTCGGCGTTATTACTGGTACTTCCTGGAGGAATTAATATCTGTTCGCTAGCGGGTAAACGCTGCTGATACCTTACACCCAGACCATCGGGACTAATACTAATAATCCCAAAGACAAACACAGACAATGTTAACAGCCATACCATTTGCTGTTTCCAGACTCGCTGGGGTATTCTGGCCATTACAGTCAAAATAATTAACAGTGCAACTAGTAGTATTCGCCACTCGTTATTAGCAAAGGTGTAGCTAGTGAGAAAACTCATCAACCAAGCAATTTTCACCCGTGCATCAAGTTTGTGTAGCCAAGTTTGCGGCTGTTCTAGGTACAGTCCAAGGGGTAGCGATCGCAATAAGTCCATTTATCAGTGCTAAGTAGTAGAGAGTCAGGCTTGATATTGACTATTTTGGCCTGACATAGGCGAAATATAACCCTGAGAAGTTAAACTTATTTGACACGAGTTGCTCTGTTGACGCTACCTAGTTCCATCTCTCGGACTTTTTTACTGCGCCAAATTAACCGGATAGGTGTACCTTTAAATCCTAATTGTTGGCGGAATTGCCGTTCAATGTAGCGGCGGTAATTGTCATTAAAGCGTTTAGCTTCGTTGACGAATAGGGCGATAGTTGGTGGTTGCACCGCCACTTGAGTCCCATAATAGATTTTACCTTGACGACCGCCACGCGTAGCCGGGGGTGAATGCCAACTTACAGCATCTGTGAGCACTTCGTTAATTACAGAGGTAGTTACACGGCGTTTGTGTGACTCAGCAGCTTCATTCACCAAGTCTAAAATCTTATTTACCCGTTGTCCTGTGGAAGCACTAACAAAAATGGTTTCTGCCCATTCTGTAAAATGTAACCGGGCTTCCAGACTCTTTTCGTAGTCGTAAATGGTGTATGAATCTTTTTCGATGGCATCCCATTTGTTCACGACAATTATACAAGCTCGACCCTCGTCTATAATCCGCCCGGCTAATTTTTGGTCTTGGTCTGTGACTCCATCTAAAGCATCAACCACTAATAAAACCACATCGGCGCGGCGAATGGCCTTAAAAGCACGGTTAATACTAAAGAACTCTGTACCGTATTCTATTTGTTTTTTTCTGCGAATGCCGGCGGTGTCAATCAAGCGATAAATTTGCCCATTGCGTTCAACCACGGTATCAATAGCATCGCGGGTTGTGCCGGAAATAGGGCTAACAATTGATCTTTCTTCTCCCACAAAAGCATTTAATAAACTGGATTTACCCACATTGGGTCGGCCGATAATCGCCACCTTAATCTCGTTAGTTTCTTCTACTTCCGTGACCATGGGGATGTGAGTAATTAACTCATCGAGTAGTTCCCCAGTACCACTACCATGAATTGCCGAGATAGGAAAAGGTTCCCCCAAGCCTAAAGACCAAAATTCAGATGCTTGAATTGCGCCTTGTTCTGGGGATTCACATTTGTTCACAGCCAGTAACGCCGGTACTGGTTGCTGACGTAACCATGTAGCAATTTCTTGATCTGAACCTGTCAGCCCAGTTTGACCGTCTACAACAAAAATTGCCGCACTGGCTTGTGAGAGCGCGGTGAGTGCCTGTTGGCGAATTAGCGGCAGAAATTCCGTATCATCGTTAAATACTAAGCCCCCTGTATCTACAACGATAAAATCCCGATCGCGCCAGTAAGATGGCATATAAGTGCGATCGCGTGTTACACCCGGTTCATCGTGGACAATCGCCGTTTGCTCCCCGGCGAGACGATTAACCAGGGTAGACTTGCCCACATTCGGGCGACCGATAATAGCAACAATTGGCAGTCCCATAAAACCAGGGTGAGTGAGAGTAATAGGCTATTATATCATTTATTTATTGTAACCATTTTCAGTTCTAATGTAGTTTATCGAGGCTGATGTAGTGTTTTGAGTCAGAACTACCGAGTAATAAGCTTATAATTCTACCATAAACAGCTTGGCATTATCTATGAGTCGTTCAGCCCCTTATCAACCTTTGTTGTTGCGAGTTCTCCATGGTATTAATGGAATTTTGGTCATTACTTCCATCATTACTGGCTTCCTAGTTTACAATACCTTCGATGGCAGATTTGGCAAAGTCCTCATTCCTAGAATTGATCCAATTCAAGATATTCATGGAACTGTAGCTTTATTCTTTTTACTGTTATTACCAGCTTTTGTACTTTATAGCTTTCATGCGGGACAAAGGCGGCTATTACAACCCGACTCCATACAAAATTTAACACAGGTTGGTAAACCCATTTGGTGGGTAAGTTCACAACGGATTATCAATACTCTGATGTTGCTGTCCTCGGTTTTGGCGGTAATATCTGGCAGAATGATGAAAGAGGAATGGCTACCTACAAGAGAACTTGATCACTTATGGTATTACTGCCATCTGATAACTTGGGTAATTATGGTTTGTTCTTTAGCGATTCATCTTTTGATGTCTGCTAAAGTAGGTGGTGCGCCATTGTTACTATCAATGTGGTCATGGAAATTCCGCCCAGGAGATAGTCCGAAAAACTGGTATAGTCGTTTGCGTAGTTGGTTGGGTAATTTTCCCACTAATAATTTCAGTAACCAAATTAACCAGTTAATCCAGAGTAATTTTTCCCTGAGAATTATTGAGGGTGTTGTGTTGCTTGGAATTATAGCGGCATTTGTGCTGCCACTGTTTTTCTCTGGTGGATAATAAATATTATCGAAAAAATATTTACTATTGAGCATATTCGCCAAAGAATCCTCTGACTAAAGCCAGAGGAAGGTAAATAACCATGTCTAAAATTTTACTTTTGATTGAGAGCAACTCTTAACTGACTCAGCAGATGATTAACGGCGGTAAAACTTGGGTTTTTCGCCAATGCTTGCAGAACTACGGGGCTACTTTCCTGCACAATTTGATTATATGCAGTCAGAGCATCATTAAACTTATTAATATCCACATTTTGGTCTGGTCCTGTCAGTTCACTTAAAGCATTTACCAGTGATGTTACTGGTGATGGTGACACTTCTAAACTCACTATAGAAGATTTGACCTGATCTACATTATTTTCACCCTGTAAGATATATTCAATGGAATCAGATGGCTTATTTTTAGCCAGACTTGTACTGAGTAGATGATCGAGAACTGCATTTAAATCATTCTGAACTTCCGGGGAGACCCTCAAAACTCCCGCCGAAAAATTACCATCATTAACAACTTGAACATTAACCCCGGTTGCCGGTACAATATCACCCATTGAGGAAGTAGAATCTATACCAGTTCCCGGTACAATCTCCTTATCTCCAATTAAAGAGGCAGAATCTGGAGAACTACCCGGTACAATCTCCTTACCAGCATAGGCTCTATGAGGCGCAGCCGCCAGATAAGTAAAACAAGCCAATGCTACCGCCAAATTTAGCAAGAATGTTTGTTTCTTCATGATTTTTATGATTGATGAAATTGCTTAAAACTTGAAACTGTACCCTGCACTCAGCGCAAAACCTAAGCCAGTATCAAAATTACGACTAATGTCTGTCAGAATAGCATTGATAACTATAGGTCTATTTCTGAAAGGAGCAATAGAGGTACCTACATTCACACGATTTCCCGTCCAGCTACTGACTAGGGATGCTTCAGGTATGACTCTTAAACCTAGACTCCCGAAAATATTAGCATTATTTCCCCCCGCGGCTCTTGCGCCTAGAGAACGAAAACCGCCGTTACCAAAACCCACAGAAATAGTCAAAGGTAATTGATGATGTGGGTTATCTGGTTGCAGTAGAAACGCCCTAGTAACGACTCCATAAATAGTGTCTTTATTATCGGAAGATTCTCCCCATTTGAGAGCATTTGACCAACCCACGGCTACAGATGTACGGTTACGTAAGTATTTGTGGAGTTTTAACCCCATATAGCCGCTAGTCCCCACATCAAACTCTCCACCTTTAAAGTAAGTACCCCCGGAACTAGCAAAGTTAACATTAACTTCCAACCCTACAGATTTCAACGGATCTCCTAACCCAAAACCAGCGGAGTAAGAGCCATCTCGAAAGCCATCGGAATCTTCCTCTAAAGGGAAAAGTAAACCAACACCAACATAGACTTGACCACCACTTGCACCATAACCAGAAGGAGTACCAGCTGTTGAACCAGGGAAAGCCCTTGGCGGTTCAGTTTTGATGATGCTTTCTTGGGTGTTGATGATGGGATCAATTAATAGTTCTTGGCGTAATGTATCACTATTGCTAGGGATATCCTCCTCAGGTGATGAAAGTTCTACATCTGTGCTCAATTCCGGTTGTTTTTGCGACAGTAAATTAACTAAATTAGTTGGCTGTGGGATTTCTTCTGGTGATTCTCCATCAATATTATCGTGGTGGGATGTCAATAAAATTTGACTGGTGTTTATTTTGCTGTTTAGTACATTCTTAGATGAAAAACCCAGATGAGCAACAGAATAATTCCTGATTTTTTCAAGTTCAATGTTAACAGCTAAATCCTCACTGTTACTTGTGTGTAATTTAACAGGATTATTACTTTTTCTTGATGTTAATAATCTTTCAGTGACGGTGATATATGACTTCTTGTTACCTGGGTATATTGATGATTTATGGCTATTTTCACCATAAAAAACCTGATTTATTTGATTTGGTAAAATCATATTCTTCTGTGCATTATCCGCAGCAGATACAGACTTCATGGTAATAGCGGTCAAAATCAGAAGACAACTTAGTAAGACTGTCCCTAAGTTACAAAAAACATAGTCAAGTCTAATAAATTTACAGATGTCATTACTATGGCTGGTTTTTTGTATCTTATACATCACAATATTGGTGAGATATTTACAGCATATTGCTTTGTTTGTGATCACAAAGACATGATGAACCAGCCCTGAGCGTTAGCGTCGCGTTTAGTAGATAAGCTACAGGTTCATAGATTTAGACAGACTAACACAGATAAATTTGTAATTTATTTAGATGAAAAATGTTAGATTAATCTTTATTTTTTGTTCAAAGTAAATTTATATAACCCTTGTCATCTGTATGGGGTTTTGACACTCCCTACGCCTAAAAGCGGGTCTAGTATTAGTGAGGTTTTTTGCTTTTGAGAACGAAAAAAGTAATACCCTATTCAACGCCTTAGTAGGAAAAGCTTTCTGGGGGGAACTGTAAGGGTAAAAAATAGAAGACTAACGCAAAGAGCGAAATATAACCCTTCCTGGGGTTTCTTCTTGATTAATGCTCGCATATACCCGCAGACAAGTTAACACTTCCCCTGGAACACCGCCACAGTTGAGTTGGAGGTCATCTTTAGAGAAAGAACAGACATCGGCATAAAGTCCAGATAACTGCCGAATCCGCACATCATAACCCATATTCACCGCCGTTTGAGCCTTTTTTTTTAAAATCCGTCGTGATTCTTGCTGTAAATTACCCCACCAGGAATAACGCTCTGCGGGTGGGACAAATACTAAGGAGTGTATGGCCTCATCTATATCTATCCAGGCACGCAGACTTAACAACTCATCAGAATTTGACTCGGCTTGTTGCAAACGCTGCCAGCGATCGCTTAAAGTATTTATATATTGAGTGCGTTGTTCTGGCTGGGAGTGCAAGGGCATAATATCAAAGGTAAACACAGTCTTTAAAGCATGATGTAAGTCTGGGTCTATTTCAGTAAATCTCAGGAACAGCTGCACAAAGCCAGCGATACAGTATAAATTACCATATTGGTCAGTTGGATTAACTCCCGTATTTAATAAGGCTTTCTCAGATAAAGATAACCCCGGCGCTGTTACACTCCCCTTCAGTCCGGGATAAATTATTTGATCACGGCTAAAAGGAAGTTCAGCAACGTGTAAATTATCTGGTAGTGCGCCTACTTGTTCAGCTAAATCTAAGACGCGCGATCGCCAAGCTGTGGCGATATTTTCCGGAACTCGCAGCAGTTGGCGGTGAATTTCGTTCCATAGGTCAGCATCGGTTTGGCTTTGTAGTTCAGCAGTACCTAAATATAACTTTAGTTCGGCATCAGCATTAAAAACCGACCGCAGATGAGTCAATTTTAACTCAGTTGGGAGCAATATCATGGCGATCGCATCTTCTGGGGGAGAATCTGTCCGTGGTTGCAATAACCCGGAGATTTCCCGTAATAACTCCTCACATATTTGAGTACCGGGGTCGAGGGGAAATTCTGAGATAGCTTGAGTTAAAGTCGCCTCTAGTCCACGTAAACTACATTTAAGTAATTTAGCCAACTCTGACCCTTGTATTGCTAATAACTGGCGTAATTGCTGCATGAGTATTAATACTAAAACTGATGATAGCGTTTCAAACCCCACCCCAACCCTCTGGTTATCAAGCAGAGGGAGCAAGAGGTGAAATATTATCAAACTCAGATGCTCCCGTCAAAGTACCTACTCAACCGAGGAAGTTTAATGTACACCACAAAAAGGGTCGCGTTCCTTATCCACTTCGTTAGGTTGTAGTTCTAATTCGGCCTGATAAACACATCCTGGCTGTTTAAGACATTCTTGACTAGTGGAGGTCCAATAGGGAACCTCCCCTGCGTGTATTCTCAGAAAACCTTTGTTATCTAGAGTCACGTAATATTTACAAGGGTAATTGGTGGCGACATCTGGTTTACTTAATGCACCGATGCGGATCCATTTTTTGGTGTTAGTGGTGGTATCTGTTTGATAAATATAAAATGTGTGCTGACGGCTTTGGGGAAAGGGAGGTAAAGGGTGACTGACTAAACCGGTTTGTGACTGCTGTTCCCCATGATGGACATAGTGAAATTCTCGCAAAAATTGACTATTATCTTTTCCTGCTTCAAAAACTAAATGATAGGCGTTGGGCTGGTCAACAGTTGCTGACTCAATCACATTGACTGCAATATCACCATCATTTAAGTTGTGCTTGGGACTTTCTAAGGCAATATTCCACTTTAACTTACCATCAGCAAATAGGGCTGCTGTTTCGGAAGCTGCTAATAGTGCAGCACCCACATCAATACCAGGAAGGTCAATTAAATAATGGGGGTTCCCTTGACAAAGTAAAACCCTAAATTCTAGAGTCTGGTCAATTTCAAATTGAACTTTGATTTTTTTAAGAAACTCAGTTTCTGACATTCCTAGTTTTTGCATCAGGTTTTTACCGTCAAAGCTCCCCCACAGTCGTAAGTCTCCCTCCTCGTAGTCTTGGCGGTAAATAATATTAATTAATTGTGTCCCTTGCCATTCTGTGCGTACTTTGGCGGCTGTTTCTGTGGGACTGATTTGATAAAGTTCCTGTCCAGCTTTGAATATGGTTAAAAGTTCGTTGCTTTGGGTTTTGCGTTTGAAGTTACAAGGTAGATAATAAAAGAGATTTTTCACGTCTATTTCTAACTGATTTGCTCCTTTGCGCAACAATTCCTTAGACTCTTCGGGGTCAAATCTCAGTCGGCGGAGTTTCTCAGCGTAGCAAGCACCGGCGGAAGTAGCGAGTTTTGTAAATTCCAAGACAAAGGTAATTCTTTCTGGGTTCCAGACGAAGTAAGGGGATTTACTAAATTCTTCGTAGATGTAGCGCTGTACTAATTCCAGGTTGCAAGTTTTACCAGATAAAATCAACCAGTCAACTTTATGAGTATTCCAAGCATCTATATTTTGCCCATGGAAACCCAGGCGACTTTCCATGAGTCCTTTAGCGATACCAATTCCCTCCTTAATAGTGGAAGCGGCGGCGCGTTCAAATTGTTCGCTGTCGATGATAACGCCAATATTATCAGTGGTTCTGACTTGAAATTTAATTCCACTTTGAGTGAGAAGTTCACAAATGTGAGTTTCGGAAATAGTGAAAGTTAAAAGATGATGCTCTGATTTTTGCCCCAGTTTGAGTTTAGCTGATTCAGCATGCTCCCAGAGAGTATAAAAGGTTTGTAGCCGCTGGGGTACTTGTTGCCATCTCGTGGGTAATACTTTCTCGGCAGTATCTAGGGAATCTTTATAAGCAGCATCACCATCAGGGTTTTCTTTATCTATACATTTTAATAAACTGCCACTTTTAAATTTTCCTTCTTCAATAAAACGTTCATTTAATTCTGTGTTAATTAAATCTTCTAGCTTTTCGCTTTCGATGTCCCCTGTAGTTATTGCCGTTAACAAAAAGTCTGCGATCGCTACTTTTAATAACCTAAATATTCGCAGGGTAATTAATTCACCGCCCAACTGTAAATGCCCTGATGAGCCTAACAGTTTGGGAGTAAGTTTATAGTAACGTCCTCCTAATCCTCTATCTTCATAGTCTGCAAAGGTTGGGGTATTATCATCTAAAGTCAATTCAATCAAAGCTAAGTCTGTGGTTCCCCCCCCGATATCCAAGACGAGGACATTTTGCGACCATTTGTTTTCGACTTGACGACAACGGGTTTTAAATGATTCAATGCCAATATTGAGATTACCACCAAATTCTCGCCATAAAAAGAAGATTGCCACTGAAACAGCCTCATCATAGGCGGTTTGGACATCATCAATACCCAACTGTTCCACTAATTCTTTAACTTCCTTACGGACTAATGGGGGGGCGACAGTAGGGTAAGTTACAACAGCTGTAACGAAATCTCCATCAGAAAACTTGCGCCTAGCGCGTTGGCGGTAATCTTCGGTTAAATCGATTAAATGAGCCCAAGCTGCTTGGATAAGTTGGTTAACATGAATTATTTCTTGCTGAGTATTTAAAATCACTGGGAAAGTGCGATCTTGTCCAAAGTAGCGCTTGGGTGAGTGGTGAAATCTGCTGATAATTTCTTTTAAAGAGACGCTGCTACCTTGGGCGATGGCTTTTTTTCTATTATCCCTGGCTTCTCTACCCATGCGTAGTTGTAAATCTGTCAAGGTAAAGATTTCCAATTCGCTGGGTATTTCTGTATCACGGCGATTAATATCTAAGACGACGGGGATTAAGTTTTGCGATTCTAAAGTAGGTACACGAAAAACTTCATGGTATATTTGGTAAAGTTTTTTGCTAGCGGCCCGCCGGAATTTCTCGCTGTTACCTAGACATAACTCTATTTGGCGAATTGCTTCTAAGAATCGCTCTTTTTGGTCAGTTTCAAAAACTGATGCTAGATTATAGGGTTCCATTTCTAGGTTTTTGCTCACATCAGCAATAAATTTCTCCCAGTCATGGGGGTTGACATCGGGTAAAGCTACCGATGGGGGGGAACTCAACCACTCGGCCATGCGATGGCGTAACCTGATTTCTTGTTCCCTGGGTAAAATTTCGGCGATGGGAACCTCAATGGGATCAAAGAGTGTGACTGTAGAGTTGGATGTACCAAAATCCAATGCTAACCATCCGGGAAATCTTTTTTTTGGTTGGTTTTCAATATAGGGACTGGTTTCTATGGGGATGGTCACGGCTTCGGCCTCAATGATTTCTTCATCATCCATTAATGGTGACCAGAGATAACATGAAGCTTCAGTTTCCCGGGGTTCAGAAAGTACGGGATCTCCTAAAGCGTCAGAATCGAAATACTCAACACTTACGGACAAAGTACAATTAATTGGTTCTCGAAAAGGGCGAGTTAACTTACAAGGATATTGCTCTAATTGCCCGATTTGGGAAATTTTAGGAGTTACAGAATCAAATGGTTTATATGCTTTTTTAATTTGTAATGCTAATTCCTCCGGCGTACCGGTGACAATGCAATTAATTCTAGCAATGTGAGGGACATTATCCCCTGCTGCTAGCAGTTGGATGGTGGGTAGTTCCAAATATTCTTTTTCTTTAATATGCACTTGAAAATTAGGTGCGAGCCGAATCTCTACAGGCATTTATTTCTCCTGAAATTAATAATAAATTGCCAATTAAAATCTAGTATCTGTGGTTAAAGTTACCGAAAATGTACCGAACTAACTAGAAATATCGAAAATAGTAAACAATTAAGGCTTTGAACCCTAAACAATCAAGAATTTTTTGTAACTAGAAAATTATCCTCTTGATAAGAAATTGTGGCAACTTCTGCGAGAATCTGCAACCAATGGGGAATATTAACTTTAGCTGGGGAGCTTTCTGCCGCAATATATCTGAGTAAAGCCTCTTTTTTAGAAATATTTTGCATGCTGGGAATAATTTGATCTAAAATACCTTCTAGTTCAGCATTTATCTGCTGATTGACTTGGCTGACATATTGCACCAGATGCAGGCTAGCAGTTGTAATGATTTCATCTCGTAGTCGCAATACAAAAAGTTGGTGATTACCTGTTCTGGGTAAGTCTGGACTTTTTTCAGGAGACCAGTCAAAGATTTGACCAATATTGTGTTTTTCATCTCTACGGGCTAAGGGGAATATGATTTGGGGTGAAATTGATTGTTCTTTGCTATTAATTTCGGCGATAATTGCTTCTAGCCAGTGATTAGGGTCACATCCTAACAGCAACTTGTAAAAAATATCGGCTTCTTCTATACCAAATTCTGTTTCAATATCTTGTTCCATTTCTGGATTGAGATTAGTCTGCAAATAATCCCGCTGTGGGGCTATCTGCTGGGATAATTTATTTAATAAGTCGGCTAATGCTTGATGAATGCGCTCTCGGGCAAATTCTTCTAATTCCTTGACAGTTTTCACAAAAGCTGCATAAAAATCTTCACTCTTTGTAGGTAGGCTGCTATTAACTCTATTACCTCTGTCAAATAGTTTACCCGCTGCCCCTTTAAATTCCGCAATGGTGATATTACCATTGTTGGCTTTGTTAAATAGTAATGTCCACTCGTTCCAGTTGAGTATTTTAAATGTGAGTTCGTCTTTAACTACATCACTGACAATATTTCCCCACCGGTCTTTGAGTGGTTCTTTACCTAAATCTTTCTGGAAGTTGCGATAGGTTTTATCTAAACTTTCAATAGCAGACCGCAACTCAATGAGGTTGTGAGTATCGGATGTGGGAATACCTTGCTCGTGGATTTCGGTAATAATATTATTGAGGTATTCTTGTTGTAGCATTAAATTATCAGCAGCCCTATGGGTATCTTCATACAGCTGTTTTACTCCGTGATTGGCTACATGATTTTGAATTAATTCGCGTAGTTTGGCAATACCACCATCTTGGGCGAAGTAACTCAGTTGTCTACCTAAATGGCTCCGCGGATCAGATTCTAGCAGACGTGTGCTTAATAGTTGCCATTTTTGTTGCGATCGCCTAGACCGTTCCAGATAATCTGGATAATCTAAGTTAGTGAGAAATTCCGGTGAACCTGCTTTAACTTTACTAGAACGTTTTGCCAACTCAGCCAGTCCTAGTAGTGGGGATAACAAAACCATCCGTTCTTGTTCAATGATGAATGCACTAGCAGCATCAAGGGTTGTTTGCAGAACTTTCAATTTACTTAAAACATCGTCTTCTTTTACAGGTTCAGTATCTGTGATGAATTGGTCAAGTTCTCTTTCATGACCTTGACTATCTAAAGGTAACTGATCAAAACGACCCACCCCCACCAAAATTAAATCTTTGAGGTCTTGTCCTGGGCGTTGCTGCTGCATCATAGTAAAGATTTTATTGGCGCGATCGCTACCAGGGGTTTTCCCATTTAAAAGGATTAAAATTGTCTGTACTTCTGCTAGTTCCCGCAGTGATAAAAAGGTATCCCTAGCTCCAGAATTAGCAGCACCTAACCCAGGGAAGTCTAAGAGAATAAATTGGGAAGCACCGCTAAAATCCCAGATTTCCCGTGATATTTTCACTTCAATGTTGACACGGTGGATGAGTGAGAAGCTGTTATGTAATAATTTAGTTGTGAGGTTCTGGGGTGGGCTGGGTAATCGAATATGAGATGAGGGTAAGTCCTCAAACCGAAGAGTTTGGATAGCTAATGGCTGTTCAGGTAGCTGTAGCCCTTCACGGGCGATGTTACCATCAATTTGATAGTGGATACCACACATTGCTTGGCCATATGCTTGATAAGTGCGAAGGAATAATACCAACTCTCGTAATAAATAACGTAATTCTAAATTTTTGCTACTGTTCCATGCTTCTTCGCACCAGTTAATAATATCTTTGCCAGTCTTTAATGTTGACAGGGGTATAGGCGGTAGTCCAGATGCAGCACTGCGGCGACTTGCTTCCTGCAACATGAATTGCAGGCACTCATTCACCCCTTGATGAGAAAGATACTCTACCGTATAATTATTAGCCTGAGTAGTGACAAAGCCTGATTGTGGTACAATATGGATGGCTGTGACATTACCTGTAGTTGGGTTCTCACTAATTGGCAAAGCGTCAGCATATCCAATCAAGCTACCTAAAAGCAAAGTTTTACCGCTGCTGAATTCTCCCATGACCCCAATTCTAACTGGAGATGTGGCAAGTTCTACAGTTTTCTGTGCAGCTTCTCGGAGGCGCACAAGACAATCATCTAGCCTAGTGGGTATCCAATCTTCTTGTTTAGAAGGGTATTGGGGTACTGAGTCTAGTTTTTCCAAGATAAATTGTCCGTATGCTTTAAAACAATCTAATTGTTCCATTTCCATAGAAATTCTTTCCATGTCGCATCAATTTCTGTGAGCTTTATAACATAAAACAATCTAAATGGCAGATATTGATAAAAGTTATCATCATATTTTTCCTGAGTACCAGATTATTTAATACTGTGCATGGATTAATTCTACTGAGTTAAACAATTCTTAACCGGATGCTTATTTAAACAGTTAAAAATAAAAAAAATATCAGCAGAATAAATATTATTGAGGGAATATTCACAACTATGAAATTACTGACTTCTATGAACGAATATCTATCGCAGGTGTTCCATGAGATTTGCGCCCATGATGTTTATACTCTCAGCGGCTGTTTTATATTACACAATATGAGTTGTAGTAAGAATTAAACAAGTCCTTCCGGGTGATGTCTGGGTAAGGATGAGCCAAAAGTTACGGTTATTGTAGTGGGGGGGGAGTGTCTACGCAGCCACATTGACAGTATATTTCATCATATTTCATCTTCTTGTGGGGTATGCCAATAGGGGACAGGATACTGGCGTCAGAAGAATTTTACCATTTATACATTTATATATTACGTTTTTACCTACAATTTGCTGTATCATATTCAGATGTATGCTTGGATAAGTTAGAGGGTGCTATATATATTTCTTCTGTCGGCAGTTAATAGATTGATAGTTGAATGGGTGTAAAAGGATGATGTATGAAGATTATAACGCAGTTGATGCGGTAAATGAACTATTGAGGAAAATTAGAATTAAAGAAAGTCAATTAAGACTTGCTAAAACATCTAATCTGCTGTATACATCTGAAGTATTACAAAATCAAATATTAGAGTTACGGAAAGAATTATCCGATTCAGAGAACCCGGAAATTACAGCATTAATGAGTTTATTGGATGATTAAATGTTACAATCATGAATTCCAATAATATGCTAGAACAAAAACTGAGGCGTTGGGATGATGTGATCGCCAATCATCCCCATGAGCCTCAAGCCTATGTACAGAGGGGTATGGTTCATTTTCAGCTAGTAAATATTAATGCTTCTATTGCTGATTTTGACATAGCAGAAAAACTTGATCCCCGGTTAACACCATATTTGTGGCAAAGGGGACTAGCATATTATTATGCTGGTAGATTTGCAGAAGGCGCTAAACAGTTTGAGACAGATTTAACTGTGAATTTTCAAGATGTGGAAGAAACGGTTTGGCGCTATCTTTGTACTGCTGAAGCTGATGGTGTCACCGCGGCGCGTGAGTGTTTATTAGAAGTAAAAAATGACCCGCGATTGGTGATGCGGCGGGTATATGATTTGTATGCGGGGCGCTGTTCTCCCAATGTTTTAATTCAATTGGGTAAAAACGCAGATAAGCGTACTAAATTTTACAGTTATCTCTATGTGGGATTATATTTTCAGGCGGAAAAGCAACTGGAGTTAGCACAGCAATATATTAATCAAGCGGTTAGTAACAAGATTGATGATTATATGTGGTATCTAGCTTGTGTACATCAGAAGTTGCGATAAACACAGGATGACGTGAGTGATTGCAACTAGAGTGAGGGGAATTGTTGCTCTTGACTGGATTTGTAAAGATATTTATATTACTCTATACAAAAATTGATTGATTCCTGGCGATCGCATTAGCAATTGTTATGCAACTTATAAAAGTTTATAGCGATCGCTGGCGCTGCAAAACAATGTATAATTATTGCAGCCATATCAGAATCAAATATGAATAATCAAAGCAAATCAGTTGCAGGCACTGGTTAATTAATGGCATCTTAATATTCAAATTAACCAACGGTGTGATGACTATGACACTTGACAAAGATGATTAAAATCTTGCATCTTGCGGATATCCACATGGGGAGCGGTTTCTCCCATGGGCGCATGAATCCAGACACAGGACTAAATACACGGTTAGAGGATTTTGTCAAGACTTTATCCGGATGTATTGACCGGGCGCTACAAGACCCGGTAGATCTAGTCTTATTTGGCGGTGATGCGTTCCCGGATGCTACCCCACCGCCATATGTACAAGAAGCCTTTGCAAGTCAGTTTCGCCGCCTGGTTGATGCAGATATTCCTACAGTGCTGTTGGTGGGGAACCATGACCAACATTCTCAAGGAACCGGAGGCGCAAGTTTAAATATTTATCGCACTTTAGGGGTGCGGGGGTTTTTGGTGGGTGATACTTTAACCACTCACTGTATTAATACCCCTAGTGGTAAGGTGCAGGTGATTACTTTACCTTGGCTGACTCGTTCTACGTTGATGACCCGTCAGGAAACTAAAAATGCTTCTTTGGCTGAGGTAAACGAAATGTTAACACAACGTCTACAAGTGGTTTTGGAGGGAGAAATTCGCCGCCTTGACCCTGATGTTCCTACTGTGCTTTTGGCTCATTTGATGGCTGATAATGCTACTTTGGGCGCTGAACGCCTTTTAGCGGTGGGGAAGGGTTTTACTTTACCCCTATCTTTACTGACGCGACCTTGTTTTGATTACGTGGCTTTAGGACATGTTCACTGTCACCAGAATTTAAATAAGTCTAATAACCCACCTGTCATTTATCCGGGAAGTATTGAACGGGTCGATTTTAGTGAGGAAAAAGAAGATAAGGGCTATGTAATTATAGAGTTGGAGCGGGGAAGAGCTAATTGGGAATTTTGCCCTTTACCTGTGCGGAGTTTCCGCACTATTGAGGTGGATATATCACAAGCAGATGATCCTCAAGCTGCTTTAATCAAGGCGATCGCTAAATATAATATTGAAGATGCTGTGGTGCGGTTAATTTATCAAATCCGCTCGGAACAGATGGATGTCATTGATACTGCGGCTATTCATGGAGCTTTAAGTTTAGCTCACAATTACACAATTAAAGCAGAATTAGTCAGCCAATTGGCGCGTCCGAGAATTCCAGAATTAACCGCTAGTAGCAGTATTGACCCCAGGTCGGCCTTGCAAACTTACCTAAATAATCGTGAAGATTTAAAGGATATTGCTGCATCTATGTTGGAAGCAGCAGAAAATTTACTCGCTGATGATGTGGTAGTCTTTTAATGCTGGGGCGATCGCTGTGTGCTTTAATGATGAGAAAAGAGTGCTTGAATAATTGTGCTAGAGGAAGCCTTACCAAAATCAACCATATCTCAACAGCGCCTACCACCTCAGCGTTGGCAAATTTATCGCCAGCAACCAGAATGCGCCGCTAGTCTGGCGGGGGTAACTAATGTTGCACCTATTATCGCCCAAATACTAATTAATCGTGGCATTACTACCCCAGAAGCAGCACAAGGGTTCTTAAATCCTGAGTCCTTAAATTTACCTTCGCCTTTAGAAGAATTTCCTGACTTGGCGATTAGTTTGGATTTATTGCAGCAAGCGATCGCATCCCATGGTAAAATATCCATCTGTGGTGACTATGATGCCGATGGTATGACTAGCACGGCTTTACTGTTGCGTAGTCTGCGGAGTTTTGGGGCTGATGTGAATTACGCCATCCCTAGTCGGATGCGTGATGGTTATGGGATTAATCAACGCATTGTTGAAGAGTTTCACGATGAAGGTATAAACCTAATTCTGACTGTGGATAATGGGATTTCCGCTTATGAACCCATAGCCAGAGCCAGAGAACTTGGTATGAATGTGATTGTCACCGACCACCACGACATCCCCCCCAAATTACCTCCAGCTAACGCCATCCTGAACCCCAAACTAATTGCAGAGTCTTCACCTTATCGGGGTGTGGCGGGTGTGGGTGTTGCTTATATTTTAGCAGTATCTCTAGGGCAACGGTTGGGAGCGATTAAAGGCTTAGTGCAGCCCATGTTGGCTTTATTTACCCTAGGTACAATCGCTGATTTAGCACCTTTAATAGGTGTAAATCGTCGCTGGGTAAAACGTGGATTAAAACATTTACCTCAGTCTAATTTACCAGGGATTAAAGCCCTAATTCAGGTGGCTGGTTTGCAGGTCAGGGAAGAGGGACAAGGGGAACTATTCCCAGGGGGAAATACTTCTTCTAAATCTTTAAAACCAGAAGATATCGGCTTTCGCTTGGGACCACGAATTAATGCTATTGGTCGTATTGGTGACCCTCAGACGGTGATTTCATTACTAACTACCGATGATATGACGGTAGCCTTAGAATGTGCGCAGCAGTGTGAGCTAACTAACACTAGTCGTCAGCAGATGTGCGAGGTAATTGAACAACAAGCGATCGCTTATGTAGAGGAGTGGTTTGTTTCTACTCTCCCAAAATACCGGGTATTAGTGGTTGTACAACCTGATTGGCATCATGGTGTAATTGGTATTGTCGCCTCTCGCTTGGTGGAGCGCTACGGTGTGCCTGTGTTTATTGGCACTTATGAAGCTGGTGGACATATTCGCGGTTCCGCTCGTGGTATTCCTGAGTTTAACGTGTTTGAAGCGTTACAATATTGTCAGGGTTTACTGGGTAAGTTTGGCGGACATAAGGCAGCCGGGGGTTTTTCTTTGGCAGCAGATAATTTAGACTTATTGCGATCACGATTATCTGAGTTTGCTAATCACTGTCTAGAACTACACCACCTCAAGCCACTAGTTAAAATTGATGCTGAAGTTGACCTGAGTCAAATCAATCAGCAGCTCTACCAAGAACTAAATGCTCTTCATCCTTGTGGGATGGAAAACCCAGACCCCTTATTCTCGACAGGGAATGTACAAGTGATTTCCCAGCAAATTGTTGGTAAAGGTCACATTAAATTAACACTCAGTCAAACTATTAATCATCAAGAGTATAAAATCAAAGCGATCGCCTGGAGGTGGGGAGACTACTTCCCCCTACCGCCACGATTAGATATTGCCTACAAGTTACGAGAAAATTACTTTAATGGTACTACTACCATTGAGTTGGAGTTAGTCGGTGTCAGACCATCGTCAGCTTAGGATGAGCTCAACCAAGGTATGAAAAGCTTATCCAAGCTGTCTTTCAGCCTCTGGTGGTCATGATTTCGGAGTTATAAGTTTCAAAACTGATAACTCCGGATATCACAGTCCTACAGGTCGCCGTTGCGAAATGCCAGTACAAAGATTACCACCGGACCAGCAATGAGGATTAGTCCTACAGAAACTAACTGGAAGATAACTTCCCAATTGATACTGCTCAAAGCGTCAAACATTTTTCCCTGATCCCCTTAACTTTTGAAAAACACAGTCACTCAATTGCAAAACTCGCAATTTATCATATCTGGCTTGGGGCTGTTACATTTAATTTACTTAACAAAACTATAGGAAAGTCCATAAAATGGCAAACTGGCAATGTGTGAAACAATGTGGCGCCTGCTGTAATCTTGAACCCGCAGATCGTCCAGATTTAGAGGAGTATCTTACACCGGCAGAATTAGAGCTATACCTGAGTATGGTGGGCGAGGGGGGATGGTGCGTTAACTTTGACCATGACAGCCGAGAATGCAGTATATATGCCAATCGTCCCCGTTTTTGCCGTGTAGAGGCAGATATATTTGAGGATATGTATGGAATTGAACCCGAAGAACTCAATGATTTTGCTATTGACTGCTGTCGTGAGCAAATAGAGGGAGTCTATGGCGATCGCAGTTTGGAAATTATCCGGTTTAATCAAGCCGTGGGATTCTGAATTTATGTCACTTTCTGCAATGGCCTTGCAATTTATCAAGATCATCTGAGAAGATGAGAGAATTATGAAAGACCTTCAGAAAACTACCGCCCGTGAAACTTGACTCTGTACCGATAAATTCTGTCACTGCTGAGACTGACAACCAGCCAGAAATCAAAGACAGGGATTCATCTGACCTAACTGTAGTTACAGATAGTCCCAAACAGCAGGAGTCGGTGGTGGCAACTTTTGCTACTACCTTCCTGACTATATTTTTGGCAGAAATTGGAGATAAAACCCAGCTATCCACCTTATTAATGAGTGCAGAATCTCATGCGCCCTGGGTAGTTTTTATTGGTGCTGGAGTAGCCCTAATTACTACTAGTCTATTAGGCGTGCTTTTAGGGGGTTGGATTGCTAATCGCCTCAGTCCCAAAGTCGTAGAAAAATCAGCCGGGATGATGTTATTGCTGATTTCTGTCATGCTGTTTTGGGATGTATTTCATAATTAACTAACTCACCCCCCCACTCTCTAACTATCCACAAACTTATGGACTGGCATCTTTTAGGACTGAGCTTTATTACTGTATTTCTCTCAGAATTAGGTGATAAAAGTCAATTAGCTGCGATCGCACTTTCTGGGCGTTCCCAATCTCGGCAAGCGGTATTTTTTGGTACTGCTGGCGCGCTATTGCTCACCAGCTTTTTGGGAGCAATAGCCGGGGGCGCTGTGGCGGAATTATTACCGACGCGCTTATTAAAGGCGATCGCGGCTGTAGGGTTTGCAGTTCTGGCTGCGCGTTTGCTATTGTTTAGCGAAGCCTCAACCGATGCTGAATAAGGCAATTTCAGATTACACAGAACCTACTAAACTTGCTGTTGCCAGTAGCCCTTTAAAAGTGCTCCTGCAGCTAATACTTTGAGCATTTCTAGGAAAAAATAACCACCGTGTAGTAAATTCATTTCCCCTGGAATTGTGGCGGTTGTGGCAAACAAGTTGAGATTAACACCCACAGCGCACATTTGCGGAGTCAAGAAATAGGTATCCACTAAGGTGACAGCAAGTAACATGACCGCAAATACAATCACCCTAGGATTCCAGCGCGATTTGGCTTGACTCAAAGCCAGTACGCCAGTTAATACTACAGCAGCCGATAATAATTCCATGCGATTAAAGTTCCAAAAAATCGCATAACCTGCTGTGGCAAAGTCTGTTTGACTCATCATACCAGAAAGGTAGAGGCTAGGCATGATTACCCAGTCTAGAACTAGACTAGAACTCAACCAAAAGCCCAAAGCCAAGATGATAGCCGTTTCCCAAGTTGGGCGCTTGAATTCAACTGTAGATATGGTATTCATAAAAAATAATAATTGCTGTCCTTCTATTTTCAGAGTTTAACTGAAAAAGTAGTTCTCACTACAGTTATAAATTATCTGTTACAAATAGCTTGATAACTTCAAAAAGTAATGATTTTTATCTTTTTGTCGTATTAATAAATAATATGAATTTTTGTTAATACAACAAAAATTCAATTGTTTATTAGTTTCTCCCCGTAACCTACACTCAAGTCGGGGAAAATACCCGCAGCTTAATTTACCGTAATGGATCAAACTAAGTTGCCTTCCTATGTAAGATATAATTACATAATTCGCAAAATCCTTCTCCTTCAGCAGACTGGGTAATATAACTAGGTTGATGTTCTAGCTGGTGTGCATATTGCATGACATTGGCTACACCCACGGAAATAGGAAACTGACTTTGATTGAATAAACTTTGATCATTGGGACTATCACCAACAGTGACCACTTGCTTGGGTGAAATTTCAGGTAAGTATACTTGCAAAACTTGCAATAATCCTATAGCTTTATCTTGTTCTTGAGGTTTAATGTGACACTGCACAGTACTATAAGTAAATCCCCAGCCCCTTTGTTGACAAAGATTACCCAGTCTTTGTAATTCCTCTGGAGTCAAAGCCCCGATGTTAAAAGTCCAATCTGTGACCCGGAAACGATTGTCCGCTGATTCCTCAATTTGAGGAAAGATTGTTTTTAAGAACTCAAAAGTGACAGCTAAACTGTGGCGATGGGCTTTTAAGTCCTGAATGGCTGTTAAGGTTACTGGTTCCTCCTTCCCAGATGGATAAAATAAACCACCGTTTTCGGCGATCGCACCGATAACAGGCATCAAGTGGCTTACTCCACTCATCCATCCTGCGGAACGTCCAGTAACAATTAATACTTTTATGCCGGCAGATGCTAGCTTTTCTAAAGCTTGCAGTATTGTAGTAGAAAATTTGCCTCCTTGAGTGAGAGTACCATCCATATCTGTGGCAACAAGGGCAATATTAGTTAATGAAGCCTCAGAAAGTGGTTTGAGCCGACTATACATAGTGCGTTTTCCATCAGCGGTAAAAAATAACTATCATACAGCTAGATGGGACTCAAATTAATGCTTGTCACTGTTAATTACTGTTTGAGAATCACGAGCTAAAAGACCATCTTCCATTTCCACAATGCGATCGGCTATATCTAAGATGCGGTTATCATGAGTCACTAGCAAGATAGAAGTTCCTTGTTCTTTAGCCAGACCCTGCATGATTTCCACCACATCCCGTCCTGATTGTTTGTCTAAAGCCGCCGTTGGTTCGTCTGCTAGCACCAATGGAGGATTATTGACAAGAGCCCGGGCGATCGCTATTCTTTGTTTTTGTCCTCCAGAAAGGCTCTCTGGGTAGTAACTCACTTTGTCCTTTAAACCCACTGCACTCAGCATAGCTTCTGACTTAGAAATTGCCTCATGGGGAGTGACATGATCACTCAATTCCACCGCCATCTGTACATTTTGTCTAGCACTTAAGAAACCCAACAAATTGTGAGCTTGAAAAATATAACCGATATTACGGCGAATTTTTACTAGTTGATTTTGACTAGCGCCAGACATTTCTACATCTAAAAACTTGAGGCTTCCCTGTTGTACAGACCGCAAACCACCAATCAAGCTTAGTAAGGTTGTTTTACCTGAACCTGATGGACCAGTCATAATCACAATTTCCCCCGGGTAAATCTCTAGGTTAATGTCGAATAAAATTTGTTTCCTGAGCGCGCCTTTGCCATAGTAGTGATTGAGATTTTTTATAGCAATTACAGGTTCTTGTCTCATATTTAGGTGGGTGAGTAGGTGTTAGGATTTCCGTCTCAGAACTGTAGTGCCTGTAAATACTGAATATATATCAAGTACCAATTATAAATCGAAATTCTGCATCTAGATCGAGAATTTCGATTTATTTTGAAATTAAAAGATGTCTGCTGGATCAGCAGAACGTAATTTACGTACAGCGATCGCACCAGAGATAAAACACATAAGTATAGTTAAAATTAACACAGTTATTGCCCGACTATAACTCATAAAGATGGGTAGTAGTGTAGCTTCTCTAGCCCTAGAGTAGAGGAACATAGCAAAAATCCATCCTGGAGCATATCCTAAACAAGCTAATAAAAATGCTTCTTGGAGTATGACCATCAACAAGTATTTCTGTGTATAACCTATTGCCTTTAAAGTTGCATATTCTGACAAATGATCGGAAACCTCAGTATAAAGGATTTGATAAACAATTACAGTACCGACAATGAAGCCCATTATCGTACCTAAACTGAATATAAATCCAATAGCAGTACTAGTTGCCCAGTAATTGCGCTCAAAATCAATAAACTCTTGTTTCGTTAAGACATTAACATCTTGAGGTAAATGATTACGCAATTGTTGAGCGACAACATTAGGATTTTGTCCTGCTCTTAATCTAATCAGACCAATATCAATCAATCCTCTTTGGCGGTTTCTAAATATCCGCAGAAAATTAACATCACTGGTAATTAAATTACCATCTGCCCCAAAAGATGTACCTAAAGTAAATAATCCACCTACTTTAACTCGTCTTCTTTGTACTTCGGCGATTAAAGTATTTCCTCCCTTGAATTGGGAAGCAATGGGGCCATATTCCTCCCGCGAAGAACGGTCAAATAAAACTACATCAGGCTGTTTCAATTGCTCCAAGTGACTTTGAACACCAGGTAAATCAAACAGATTAGATTCTGGATTCATGCCAAATATGAGAATACTCCGAGGACGACCTGTAATAGGATTCCTCCAGGTTGTATAATCCAAATATATCGGATGCACCGACTCTACCGCTTGTAATTCTAAGGCTTTATACAATCTCCTTTGAGAAAATTGTTCCATGGCTAATAAAGCATTAGATTGTTGGTTAATTAAAACAATGTCCCCATTTAAGCTACTATGTAACCGCACATTACTATAATAGAGAGCATCCCGGAAACCAATTTGCATAAACATCAAAATATCAGCAAAGGCAATTCCTGCCAAAGCGACAGCTAGGCGACTTTTGTCTCTGGTCAGTTGCAGCCAAGACAGGGGTATTTTACGAGCCATTATGCTTAATTAAGAAAGCTGTTCAAGGAATTAGGGATGGCAAGATTCCAGCAAAAACCTGAAATCTTTGATAGGTTAAATTCTTCTTTTCGCATTGGTGTTAATGCTCAATCAGAACTGATTCCTTTATTAATTTGGGTAATTACTTTAGCATTGGTAAAACCAGAAACTCGCTCACTATGTTCTGGAGTCAGGGAAATTCTCACTTCCACAACTCTAGCGTCTACATCTGCTACCGGGTCTGTACTCAAGATGTCTTTTTTGCCGATTTTTCTGCCAATTTCTGTGACAGTTCCTTTTAATTCCCCAATAAATGCTCCATTTTCGCTGGTGATACTAGCAGTTTGACCTATCCGCACTTGAGCAATACTGTCTTCTGAGACCTCAGCAACAACAGTCATCTCATTAGTTTCTCCTATCTCAGCAATACCATTGGCGCTGATAGCTTCTCCTGATTTTGTATGCACTGCTAAAATCTCTCCAGCAATGGGCGCTTGAACATAACTTAATTTCAGTTCTGCTTCTGCTCTTTTGAGATTAGCCAGAGCATTACTAACTTGAGCTTCTCCCCTTTGAACATCAGTAGGGCCGAATTCTTGAATTCTCCTGAGTCTGGCTTTTTGTTCGTCAATTTGACTTTGCAAAGCCATGATGGTTTTATCGCGGTTGACTTTGGCTTCCACCAGCTGCTGTTGCAAGGTGGTGATAGTTTTTACCTGGTTGGCTCTGGCCTCAGCCAGTTGTTGTCGTAAAGTCGCCTCTACCTGTCGCAGGGTAGCTTGGGTTTCAATAACTTGCTGATTGGAAGTTACCGCAGCCAATGTTCTTCTATCCCTCTCCTGCTGGGAAATAGCACCTTCACGGTATAACATCTCATATCTGGAAGCATCAACCGCAGCATTGCGCTGTTCAGCTTGAATGCGTTGGATACTTGCTCTTAAACTGTCTTGTTGTCCTCTCAGTTCAGCTTCTAGACGATTCACTGTTGCTTGTAGAGCCAGTTTTTCTCCACTCAACTGGGCTGCTATGCGAGCAATCATCGCTTGTTGAGCATCGCTTTCTCCGTTTAACTCAGCTTGTAAACGAGCAATCACTGCTGTTTGAGCTTCCAGATCTCTGGGGGAGCCAACTCTGACTTGGGCTAAATTAGCCCGCGCTTCTTGCAGTCTGGCTTTTGCTTCCTCCACTGCTGCTAGTTGGGTGTCATGGTTGTCTAAAATTGCCACCATTTGACCTTTTCTTACCCGCTCACCTTCTCTCACAAAGATCTGCCGCACCCGTGAGGAAGATTGCAATCCAGCTGCAGGCGCAGAGAGTTTTAAAACCTGTCCTTTTGGTTCTAAACGCCCCACAGCGCTAATGCTGTTAGTCATTGGCTTGATGGGTACAGAGGAGCCTAGTTTTTTTAGCTGCTCCACTTTAGCTGTAGTTAGTAGCCCAGCAGCGATGAGAATTGGTAAGGCTACAGCAATACCCCACCAAATCTTAGGTTGTTCCGATTCCAGTAGCAGCTCTGTTGAGCTTGGCTTCTCAGTCACCCTTGACATGGTTGTTGCCTGTTTGTTGAATTGTGCTTATAGAAATAAAAAAACCGAATCAGCGGTTGCTATACCTGAAGATGCGTGAGACTTTACCTATGTTTTGTTTCTCGGTTTCTATGCATTACACTCTTTTTTCAAATTGGGATGACAGCCCATTTCATGTGCATGAGCTACCCAGGGTAGGGAAGATGCCTAATCGAAAATATTGATGGTATTAAGATGTGTAGTTCATTTACTTCCAGCCTTTTTCAGGCTAATGAAATACACACCAATTTGTTCCGGTGTTCCCTGAAACTAAAAAACTTTGTACCTCACGACCATGGGAAATGCTATCAACAAAAATAAAAGTGCTGTAAATTCAATCCCATAGTTTTTACTCACTAGCACGCTGATAATTGCTAAAAATCTCCTATCTGATGCACCCTCAACCCTAGATATGTCTAACATGATGCAGTGTTATTGCAAGTTACATCTGCCAACTCTCAGGATGATTGCAGCCTGGTATAAATTTATTAAATGAAATTCGCCATCGCCTATTTACCCGGAAAATATCCCTATTTTTTGGCTTTTTCGCCCCTATACTCACAGTTTATCAAAGAAATTTTCTGCTAACAAAGTGAGCATTTTTTAATACCAATTCTCTGTGAATTTTTGGGAATAAGCGATGATTATTGCCAGCCATTGCCCTTGATTCCACCATAAACACCAATACCACAGGCTCACAAACCAAGGCTATATATACAGGTTAATTAGGCACACCTTGATTCAAAAATGTTAGTCAATGATCTGCTACCAAGATATATCAAAAACACAATTCCTAACATTACGGTTTCCTTAAATTTTCTTTCAACTAATTAGTAGGTTTTTTACCTGTTCCTTGATATGGCGAATATTTCTAGACTTTGCTACTTTTGTCTAACTCCATTCAAGTTTCTTTGCATAAATTCTACATTCATCAGTTATGAGAAAAGGTAACGGAACCTACAGATGGGGAGATTAACAACACTTGACATAGTATCTCCCCTCTGCTACAATAACTATTCTTGTAAGTCAAATAAGACTGTGGTCATATAATTTTCGGCCCAGTCTGAACCAAAGGCTTTTTCTAGTACCCGGCGGGTTTTATCGTTTTGTTGCTGTTGGGTGCAGTATTCCCGTTGTCCTGCTAGGATTTGCAGTGATTTTTCTGGTGAAACTGGACTGGAATCTATGGCTTGGGTACAATGAATCTCTAAAAGGTCTTGGACACGAGACAGAAACATTTTCTCTTCTCCTGGGGAAACAGGACGAACAAAAATGCAAAATTCCGAGAATATATGACCCCACTCGGGTAATTGACGGGGTTGGGAAAACTTCACATCTGTGAGTGCTGTTAGTTTGGTATTGTATGATTCTGGTAACTTACCTTTTAAGTCTACGGGAGATAGGTCTGCGATCGCCGCACTAATTTGACCTCGACCCCCAACTAAGTCACAACCAAACATTGGTAAGTCATATTCTGGACGGGGAAACATTACACAATGCAAAATATCTAGCATAGTTCCCACCCTTGCTAGTTCTAAGTGCATTTTGCGGAATTGAGTTGTTTGATAACAGCGATTTTCTATGATTAGTTTTTCGCCTTCTAATCTACCTTCTACATAACCCAGTTCAGCAGGTAATTGGTAAGGTGATAGTTCTAAGTGTTTATGCCAAACAGCCTCAATACAATCCGCTAGTTGATGAATTAAGGGATGTTGTTGTTCTCGCAGCGAAGTAGTAGGAGTAAATGACATTTTTTTTGAGCAAATTCAATCCTAGGGTTAATTGTCAGTCTACCTTCTGCTGTCACACTTGGGTTCTGGGAATTTGAGCCAGTATTTTTTGGTTTCTCCCCCAGACGCACCAGTCCAGGGAGGCACAAAATTTTAATTTAGCAGCGGTTAATGCCAGAAATCAGTAACTTCGTATCCCAAATCTTCTAGCATCTGCCGCAGCAGAGGTAAACTCAGTCCAATGACATTGCTGTGACAACCGGCGATTTTTTCCACGAATAAACTACCAAACCCCTCCAGGGCGAAAGCCCCCGCACACCTGAGAGGTTCTCCTGTAGCGACATAGGCTTGAATTGTGCGATCGCTCATTTTAGCGAAATATACTCTTGTTACCTGACACCTAACTAAAGTCCGATGTTGGTAGAGGTCAATTAACACATGACCAGTATACAGGTCGCCGAATTTACCTTGCATTAATTGCCAACGGGCCATAGCTTCAGCATCATCGGCTGGCTTACCATAAATTTTACCATCCACAGCCAAAACCGAATCACAACCCATAATCAAAGCTGATTCAAACTGTGGAACTACAGTTTCCGCCTTGCGTTGTGCGAGAAGTTGGACTAATTCTGCTGGTTCATTGACTTGAATTTGCGACTCATCAAAATCACTAGGTCTAACTATCACTTTCATCCCAACAGTTTGCAGCAAGCGGTGGCGGGCTTGGGAAGCTGAAGCGAGTACAAATTGAGGTGTTGTCATAAGACTTTTGCTAAAATATGGCAGTCAAAACCACAGAAACTAAAAGAAATGCTGGCGGGGAGCATGACTTGCGTGTATTACAGCTCCCCATACTATAGTCAGTTGTATTTAGTCCAGGGGAGAAATTACCTTGTTAATACACCGAGAAAGAATTTACAACATTTGCCATCAAGCCTTTAACCCTCTGCCAACGCCTTTCGGGAATTGATGCATTAAAGGTAAACAATTTACCACGGCTGACAGCAACACTGGCGACATTATGTCTGTCTTCCAGATTAGGAAGTTTTACCTCATACTCTAGAATATAGTATGTTTTCCCATTAGATTCTCGTTGCAAAGCGTTGACTAATTCCGCCGAACGACCAGACTCTGGGGGAGCAAGAACCGCTTTTCCTAATTTGTATCCTATTTCTGTGGGTGTTCCCAGTTCTGTCAAATCTTGATCATCAGGAACCGGGCTAATAACTACAGAAACATTTTCAGATATTTCTATCAAATCGTGGAACACTACATCAGGGCCATTGTCAACTTTAACTTGTAACCAGCCATTAGGGTATAAAAACTCATAACCATCATAAGAGTCTACAAAACTTTTCAGTCCGGCTGCGGCAGCTACACCAGGATTACTGAGGCTGATACTCAAAACTAATAGCAAAATAAATACAATTCTTTTCCACATTTGTTAAGATTCCTGTAGTCGGGGGAAAAAATCAGACAAGCCTGATTTCTGGTTTTTATCTTTGTCAGGGCGTTTGGGGGAGCTATGAGACTCACACCTTAATCTTTAACTCAGTTTAGGATACATGGAGGCACTCATGCTAATTTTACGGCTCGTGATGACTAAAGACCCTGGGGTTAACTCCAGGGGTTAAAATTCCGGGAAAACAGCCCAATATGAACTAATAAATCTATAATTAGTGTTTATATAGCCTTTTTCAGGCTCTTGAAGTACACACCAATTCCCTGTTCCCTCAAACTAAAAAAAATGTACCTCACGATCATGGGAAATGCTATAGTGAGAATTTTAAGATTGGAAGCTAATAGCTGATAGATCACGATGGATCTTGAAAATTGCTACAATTTCTTGGGTTTAAAGTCAGGAGCCTCTTTGGCTGACATCAAAGCGTCTTACAGACGATTGGCACAGCAATATCATCCCGATGTTAATCCCAATGACATCAAAACTAAAGATAAGTTTATTGCCTTAACAGAAGCTTACAAGTTCCTCTTAACGGTAGTTCCTGCTGAGGATATCTCCCCACCGTCAAGTAATTCTTCTGAGTCCGGGCGTAATCATATCAAATCCAGACCTGCCCAAAAACCGCCCACCACAAGCGTTAGATTAGAAAAGCCCCCAAGAGCAAAGCCGCCTAATATTGCCGAAATAGAACAGCGCCTGAAGTGGAAGACTTATGAACAGCTGCAACGATTTCTCAAGGAAAAAAGATTTTCCCAAGCGATCGCCCTAGTGGAAGCTTTAGCAGCACGGTTACCCACAGATAAAGAAGTTCGCCAATGGCAAGCCGTCGCTTATCAAATCTGGGGACGGGTTTTAATCTCCCAAAATCAATTGTTAAAAGCGAGAATTTATCTCAAAAAAGCTCTGAATACAGATCATAATAATCAGACTCTCTGGCGGGAAGTCCAACAAGACTTCCAAAAATTAGAGCAGCTTTGTTTTTAATCCCCTATGTGGATTTATGGCAGATAATTCAGTAATTACACTGTTATGATAGAGTGACATTTATCATTTTTTACTCATAGCTTCACCTAGCCGCATTAGTCCTGGGGAACAATCAAACCTGTCTAGGTGAATTTCAATTAAAGAAACACATTCAGTATTCACCTTGGCTTGAGCTAAAGCTATCTCTAATTCCCCTTCTGTAGACACTTCACAACTCCAACTTTCGCCAAATATTTGTGGTATTTGATGATACTTCCATGGTTGGATATCATTATAAAGGCCATCTTTAATGACGCGCTCAATGGTATAACCATCATTATTAATGAGGAAAATAATCGGGTTCAGCCGATGGCGGATAATGGTGGATAGTTCTTGAGCAGTCATTTGAAAAGCTCCATCTCCCACAAAAATTATCGGGCGGCGATCGCGATCGGCCATAGCGGCACCCAAACAAGCAGGGATAGAATAACCAATCGATAAATAAAAGGCTTGGCCAATAAAATCTGTCTCTTCAGGCATTAATAAATCCATTGTAGAGATAATTGCATCTCCAGTATCAGAAATGACAATACAAGCATCTTCTAGAAAATGGTTGATGCGTTCATAAAACCGCCCATTAGTCAGTTTGTTTTCAGGTTGGGGTGTAAAACTGGTGGCGATGACATCCGCAGCAGGGGTAAAGTCTAAAGTTTGAGCATCTTTTTTGTGTAGCTTGTTAATTAAACCATCAATGAAATCTCCCAGATAAACAGGTTGGTAAAAATGATGCTTAATCTTGACCTTCTCTGAGTTAGCATTAATTAACTTGTGGGCATTCAGGTCAGCTGTATATATGCCCAAATTCATATCAGACATAATTGCACCCAGACACAATACACAGTCAGCGGTTTCGATGCGTTGACGCACATTATCTCGACTCAAAGCACCTACATAATTGCCAATAAATTGGGGGTGCATCTCAGAAATGCAAGATTTACCCAGCATGGTTGTAGCTACCGGGTAACCAGTAGTTGCTAAAAGTTGCAACAGTTGCTTTTCCAGATTAAATCTATGAAACTCCACACCGGCTAAAATTACGGGGAGGTGTGCTTTGTTCAATAATTCTACTGCTTCTTCTACGGCTTCTTCTAAAGCTTCTGGTAATGTTTCTGGGGTTGTTAACTTCAATGAAGAATAGAGCTTACCCTGGGGAACATGGCAAGGTTGATGTACTAAATCCAGGGGAATTTCAATATAAACAGGTCGTTTGTAGTGGAGACAAGCCGCCAGAGCTTGGTCAATTTGATTTGCGGCTTGACTGGCTATAGTCAGACTGACAGCAGCAACTGTGATTTTTTCCATAATGGACAGTTGCAGGTTATAGTCTCCCGTGGTGTGGTGTAGAAGCAAGTTAGTTTTCTTCACCGAACTATTAGGCGCACCACTAATGACTACCAGAGGAACCCTTTCCGCATAAGCGCCAACTACCGCATTAACTAAGCTAAAGCCACCCACACCGTAGGTAATACAAACAGCACCTAAACCTTTAACCCGTGCGTAGGCATCTGCTGCATAACCGGCATTGAGTTCATTACAGTTACAAATTAAATTTATAGGAGTTTGGGTTAAAACATCCATCAAGTCTAAAACATAATCTCCTGGCACGCCAAATATATGTTGAACACCGAGGCTGTGTAATCGATGAAATAAATATTCACTAACTGTGGTCATGGTAGTAGGAAATTAGTTAATCATTAATATTATTTATGCCCATTTATACTTAGAGAAACAGCCTGTATATTATACAGGATATTTGATTTGATTGAGTTACACCAGTGGGGGCAGGATGCATATATCACAATATTTTTACAATTAATATCTATATCTCATATAAGTAGAATATATTGTATATATAATCACAAAATTATCATATTGACAATCCAGAGTTTTTTGCTGGATATTTCAGCCCAGAAAGGAGCCGGAGGTTAAAACCCCTATCTCATGGCGCTAAGGTTTTACACTTGTGGGAGTTGAGGGTAGGTGAAGAAAAGTTTTTTACCTCACCCCTGTTTACCTGTGATTAGAGTCTTGGGAGTGAGGTTGTGTATTTTATGCAGCATTCCTAAGCGGCTTCAATTAAGGCGCTCCAGTCAGCAGGTAGGCGGGATGTTAATTCCTGGATTTTGTCTTTGACAGCTTCTTTGGTGACTCGCAGAGTTTCCTGAATTAGCTCACTAGCTTGAATATCATCTAACTTGAATTGTTCGCAAATCACAGCAATATACTCATCAGCGGAAATAGGCAGCTTTCTGACTTGGTGGGAGTGCAGTCTTTGATAGTTAAGAGGCTCAGGAAGGTTGTCGGTGAGTTGGTGTGCTTGTTCTTCGTCTAGTTTGCTGGCTAAAATTCCCAGAACTGCTTTGACGGCTGCATCAGCTGTTTCTCTATCTGGGATGAAGGAGAGTTTACCCGCAGCATCGAGAAATTGTTCATATTCCATTGTGTCCCTCGTTGAATTTGTATAATAATTCTTTGGTAAATCAATTAAACTCGGACTTCTTCAGGCCAGAGTTCTCGTAATGCTGGGGGCATCATATTAATCACATCGTCAATTTCGCCTCTGGTGATCCGTTCAGCTAGTAGCTGGAATACGGCACGGACTACACTTTCTGCGTCTATGTCTGGTTCGGTTCTGCGGAAGTCATCACGGATATGCTGTAAAAATGCTTCTTTATTCCTTTCTTTGGTGGGGGTGGCTCCGGGTCGCCAGTTTTCGTAATAAAACCCCCCTAGGAGGATGGGTAACTGCGCTCCTAAATGTGCTGCTTCTGGTACGGTTAGGCGATCGCGCAGAGCGTGCAATGTGGAACGCAAGGCTTGAAAGACCTGGTGTTTACTTTCCCAGCCTAGTTTATTACACAGGTCATTGACCCAAGGAATTGTAGTTTGAACTGTCGTATCAAAGATATCCAGTCCTGTGATTGTCATATTGATGGCTCCTGTCAAGTGCCTTGATTTGGCAAGGGTGGGGATTTAGGGCACAACTCCCGACTCTATTGGATTTCAAGGCTTTTTATGTCCTTTAGTCCATCCTAATTAGTCAGCAATTCTTTCTCCTCTGACTAATGGGGTGTCATTCCTGATTTACGGCTCTATCTCAGGGATTTTTTCCCTGTTAAAACATACTGTGATTTAAATTACACCATTATACCCGACTATTTTTATCGGGTATGTTTGACGGGTATTTTGAGTCGTGTTAGCATCAACTCACAGTTGACTGACAAAACAGGGAAGGCTTCATTTATGACTCAGGCAATCACCAAAGATACCCAATCAACAACCTCGACTTTAAAAGCTTTAAAGTGTAAAGAATGTGGTGCGGAATACGAACTTAAAGCCAGTCATGTTTGTGAGTTATGCTTTGGTCCACTGGAAGTTAAGTATGACTACAGTGAGTTGCGGCTGAGTGTGACCCGTGAAAAAATCGCTGCTGGACCTAACTCTATTTGGCGCTACCGTCCCTTTTTGCCTGTCGCAACTGACAATGTTATAGATGTGGGAACAGGTATGACTCCCCTGGTACGTTCCCACAGGTTGGCTCGTCGCCTGGGTCTGAATAAACTTTATATTAAAAATGATGCTGTAAATATGCCCACCCTGAGCTTTAAGGATCGGGTGGTGTCGGTGGCTCTCAGCCGGGCGCGGGAATTGGGTTTTAGTACTGTGTCCTGTGCTAGCACTGGTAACTTGGCAAATTCTACAGCCGCGATCGCCGCTTATGCTGGTTTAGATTGTTGTGTATTCATCCCTGCAGATTTAGAAGCTGGTAAAGTCCTAGGTAGCTTAATCTACAGTCCCACACTGATGGCAGTTAAGGGGAACTACGATCAGGTAAATCGTCTCTGCTCGGAAGTTGCCAATACACACGGTTGGGGTTTTGTCAATATCAATTTACGTCCTTACTATTCTGAAGGTTCCAAGACTCTCGGCTTTGAAGTAGCAGAACAATTAGGCTGGGAACTACCAGATCACATTGTTGCGCCCCTAGCTTCTGGTTCTTTGTTTACAAAAATTTATAAAGGTTTCCAAGAGTTCGTAGAGGTCGGTTTAGTAGAAGGTAAGAATGTCCGCTTTAGTGGCGCTCAAGCCGAAGGTTGCTCACCCATCGCCGAAGCCTTCAAAGAAGGTCGCGACTTTATTAAACCGGTAAAACCAAATACAATTGCTAAATCCATCGCCATTGGTAACCCAGCAGATGGGATTTATGCTGTAGAAATTGCCCAAAAGACTGGCGGTAATATAGAATCAGTTAATGATGCAGAAATTATTGAAGGCATCAAGCTATTAGCAGAAACTGAAGGTATTTTCACAGAAACAGCAGGCGGAACAACCGTGGCTGTGCTGAAAAAATTAGTCGAAGCTGGCAAGATTGACCCAGATGAAACTACCGTGGTTTACATTACCGGTAATGGATTAAAAACCCAAGAAGCAGTTCAAGGTTACGTCGGTGAACCTTTGACAATTGATGCCAAACTTGATAGTTTTGAACGTGCCTTAGAGCGCTCTCGTACACTTGACCGCTTGGAATGGCAACAAGTTCTAGTTTAGTTAGAAGTTGTGAGTTAAGGGTTTTTTCTCACTTTCAATTCCTAGCTACACTCTTAACTTTATTATTCACTCGCAAATTTTTAGCTCTATGGCTGTTACAGTTTTAGTTCCCACCGCCCTACAAAAATTTACTAATAACCAAGCTACCCTGACTTGCACTGGTAGTAATGTGTCCGAGCTGTTCGATTCTCTAGAAGAAAACTGTCCAGGGATAAAATCCCGGTTGTGCGATGAGAAAGGACAGGCGCGACGGTTCCTCAATTTCTATGTTAATAGTGAAGATATCCGGTTTTTAGATGGGATAAATACACCCCTGAAAGATGGGGATGAGGTAAGTATTGTCCCAGCGGTAGCTGGTGGTTGATTAGCTAGTGACTAGTCATTGGGGGTGCATAGCAGGTTGAGTTGACAGCGATCGCCTGGCTGTCCTATGTCAAAATGAAGTTAACCGACCACGAAAAACCGAGCGATCGCTCCCCAAGCTAAACAAAGGATTGACCAGAGCAATGGCAGAAGAAAAGAATCAAAATCAAGGGGGAGAAGTAGCCCCCAAAGCCGCAAAACCCGCTGCGGCGGCGAAAAAGGAAAAACCCCCAGCTGTGGAAGATAAGCCCTTTGTGGAGTTTATGGAGCAGCACTACTTACCAACTTTGCAAAAAGCGATCGCCGAGCAAGGTGTACAGGACTTACAGCTGTCCTTTGCTAAACAGAAACTTCCCATCGCGGGGTTTCAGTCAGCCGAAGAGTGTTGGCAAGTTATCGGTAGTTGGCAAAATGGCCAGCGTCAGTTTAATGTATACTTCCCAGAAGAAAGCATCACTGGCAAAAAGGGATTTTCCTGTAACGAAGGTAAAAAACCCAGCACACTGGAGTCATTCCTAATTGATGAGCGCAAAATTACATTAGACCTTTTGGTATTTGGTTTAGTGCAGCGTTTAAACGGTCAAAAGTGGCTAGGTAGAAATTAGTTGAGCTCGTCAAAGTAGTAGGTGACAACTCCAGTAGTGGGGTTGTTACCTATTCTGACATAGCCTGATGTTAACATTTCCTTCAGGGTAGCTTCTACTTCTGCAAAGCCTGCACCTGTAGCACTTACACCTTGAGTAACGGTCAAAGTACCACCCTTAGCTTCTGCGGCGTGAAGCAGTGCAATCATTAATTGCTCACCAGTGGGGTGATGGACTTGGGCGGCGATCGCCTGTTGATTCATAGGTACACCCAGGGGAGATAAACCCGCTTTAGCTCTGAGATTCTGTTCATAGTCATTAACCATATTGGGGATGAGGAACAAATCTACAAATTGCCCTACACCAAATACACCCCCAGTAAACAGCCACAACAGACCGGTTCCGATTTTACCGTTGTATAAACGATGCAATCCTCCTAAGCCAAAAACCAAGGCTGCACTCAAGATATAAGAGACAAGAAGACGGTCATTATGCTGATTTTTTTCAGGATTCATCTTATTTTCCACCCTAGAGATGAGATTTGATGTTGATTTACTTCCAGGTTAGCCGGGGTAATTTCAGGGTCTGATTCAATCCAATCATTGATATAGCAGGGGATACATTAAATATTAATACTTAATTATAATGTAATAAAAATAACTAGCATTAATTGAATTACAGAGATTTGTCTAATGATCATATCTGTGTGCTATCCTCACAACAGTCTAACAAACTCATTCACCAGGATAGGGAATATTAATTGATTTGACCACCAATTGCTGATGATTAGTTCCCCCCAGCAGCAAATATTGTTGCAACTCTTAACTTTTTATATACTAAATTTTAGGCTGCATATTGGTAGACTGAACTTTATACAAATAAACTATTCTGGTCTCCTGCGCCTTGCGAGAGCATGACCCCGATACCAATTGACTCAGACTGGGTAACAGATATAATCGTCTGGACACCCAGATGTATTCTCACTTGCACTAAAAAATTGGTATAGGCTTTGTAATCAAGATCCTAAAGACAAAAGAGCAATTAAAACATGGTAGATTCCCTCAAAAAACCAGGCTTTGAAGAAATCCGTCCAGGGGTAAAAGTCCCGGCTAAAGAAACCCTATTAACACCCCGTTTTTACACCACCGATTTTGATGAGATGGCTAAGATGGACATCTCAGTTAATGAAGACGAGTTACAAGCCATCCTAGAAGAGTTCCGTGCTGACTACAACCGCCATCACTTCGTTAGAGATGGGGAGTTTGAGCAGTCCTGGGAGCATATTGACGGGGAAACTCGCCGATTATTCGTGGAATTCCTAGAACGTTCTTGTACAGCAGAATTTTCGGGATTTTTACTGTACAAAGAACTGGGTCGCCGTTTAAAGGGAAAAAGCCCCGTATTAGCTGAGTGCTTCAACCTCATGTCGCGAGATGAAGCTCGTCATGCAGGGTTTTTGAACAAAGCTATGTCAGACTTCAATCTGTCCCTAGATTTGGGCTTTTTGACTAAGAGCCGCGCTTATACCTTTTTTAAGCCAAAATTCATATTCTACGCTACTTATCTTTCAGAAAAAATTGGTTATTGGCGTTATATCACTATTTATCGTCATTTAGAAGCAAATCCTGAAGATAGAATCTACCCAATTTTCCGGTTCTTTGAAAACTGGTGTCAAGATGAAAACCGTCATGGGGATTTCTTTGACGCTATTATGAGATCCCAGCCGCAAATGTTGAACGATTGGAAAGCCAAACTGTGGAGCCGCTTTTTCTTGTTGTCAGTATTTGCTACTATGTATCTGAATGACATTCAGCGTAAAGACTTTTATGCCTCTATTGGTCTGGATGCCAGAGAATACGACATCTATGTGATTAAAAAGACTAATGAAAATGCGGGTCGAGTCTTCCCCCTGATGCTGGATGTAGATAACCCAGAATTTTATCAGCGTTTAGATGTGTGTATCCAGAATAATGAAAAATTAAGTGCGATCGCTAACTCTAAAACGCCCAAATTCTTACAATTCTTCCAAAAAATGCCCATTTATATCTCTCATGGGTGGCAGTTTTTGCGTTTGTACTTAATAAAACCCATTGATACTGTTTCTACCCATGGTGCAGTTCGTTAGGTGAGATAATTAATTTTTGTTTGGGAAATTTTTGTGATTTTGTGGTTTTGTGATCTACAGAACCACTTTTTTATGATTCGATGAGATGAAATTTAGAAAAAAACGTCATCACGTAGTGATACCAGCGAGGTATACCGTGATTGCTCAAGGTTTTAATAAGAAGCTTCTTAGGGTAACATTCTACAAAGCAAACAATTACTTGGCAAGGTTCTATCCCCAACCGCTGATAATTATGGATGTTTTAAATTATCTTTCATTGTTTTTAACTCGTCTTCAATTTCCCAACGGCGAAACTTTTCTTCTAAATCGTCGAATCCTGTGGTATAATTACTAGTATAATTCCACCAGCCGTCGTTTTTTAAATGCTGCTGGCTTTGATCGCGCGCTGTTCGGGCTTCTGTGGCTTTGGCTTGTACCTCCTGACGGCGGGCTTGAATTTTCCGCAGTAGTTCTTGAGATTGGGTGATGCGTTCTTTTAACCCCTGCATTTGTCCCCAGCGCTGGTTACCTTCCCGTAATAGGGCGGCTTCCCTTGCTTGTGCTGCTGCGGCTAAATCCGGTCTACCTGCATTTTGGGCTTTTTGTACCCGGATGTGCCAACGCTGAATTTCTTGGGCGGTGGATAGGATTTGATCTTGCGATCGCTTTTCTTGTAATTTTAAATCTGCAATCAGTTTTAAAGTATCCTCTTCTTGCTGTCGCAACTGTTCTAACAGCGCTTCTAATTCCAGATGGGGATTATTACGCAAGAATTCTTCTAAACGGTCTTCTAGAAACCGACTCAAATCATCAAATAAGCCCACGGGTAAAACTCCAGAAGTTGTGAATGTATCTATTTTATTCTAGATTTGTGTGGATGATAAAGCCGGTAATCATACGGACTACATTGGTAAACTCTTGGGGGTTAGCTTGTAAGTAAGCAGCATAACTTACAGGGTCATGCACTTCCACCATTTTCTTAGGTCTATCCAGTTTAATTACCTTGTTTTCTGGGGTGAGTTCACCGACTACAGAGAGTAAGGTTCTAGCCCTTTTCTCATCAGGTCCTTTGAGGACTTGTAACACTAGTCTACCATCAACAATCTTGCTAGTAGATACGCCCTTGTTTTTGTAGTCCTTCAGGTGTTGACCATCAATACATAAAAAAGTATGCCCTCCAATGGTAACGTTATTGTCATGAACAACAAAAGCCCAAGATTCTAAAGGTGTAAGGTCTGGGTTGATGGTTTCCTGGTGACTATGATTAGTTGGGGTTGAATTCATATATTTTTTAATGGGTTTGGCTAAATTATACCCCACAGATCCCCGACTTCTAGCTAAGTTATTCTAGACTATCTCTAATGATCTAAGAAATCGGGGATCTTGCACCCCTCCCACAGATCCCCGACTTCTTCCATAACCTAGGGACTTATTGAATATTTGGGAGAGAAGTCGGGGATCTTGCACCCCTCCCAGATACCGTCAGAGCGATCTGCTTGCAGCAGCGCTTCGCTATCGCCTTTAACTGCTCTCAAGATAATCAAACACATAATTTTCTAGTCAGATTTATCTGACTTTAGCTATTAGACGGGGGTTTATAACCCCCGGTTCCCCGTGTAGCATAAAACGGAATTTTTCAACCCAGGGCGATCGCTTTAGGTATTATAATAATGGCACTATACCCTATGAAATCAACCATGACTTACACACCTGATGATGTTTGGCGCTTATTAGGTGAGTTGATTGTAGCTCAAAAGGAAACAGAGCGCCGCTTTCAAGAAACAGAGCGGTTATTAAAAGAACAATCTCAAGAAACAGAGCGGTTATTAAAAGAACGATCTCAAGCAACTGATAAGCAGATTAAACAGGTAAGTCAACAACTGGGTAAGTTAGGTAATCGTCTAGGGGAGTTTGTAGAATGGCAAGTACGCCCTGCTGCGGTAAGATTGTTTCGAGAA
>NZ_JAQMUH010000034.1:0-3588 GCF_028331025.1 Anabaenopsis arnoldii
CGCTTCAACCATAGGGTGATGGTGTTGCGACTAATATTAAACATTTGACTGGCTTGAGTTTTCTTCAAGCCATCGAGTTCAATCGCTTGGATTACTTTTTGACGAAGGTCGTAACTGTACGGCTTGGGCATATACCTGTAGTAAGCGATCGCTTCACATGAAAAGGGACTACTTATAGTTTATACTTAAATTACCTCGCTGGTTGCTATACCTGTAGCAAGCGATCGCTTCACGTGAAAAGGGACTACTTATAGTTTATGCTTAAATTAACTTGGCGGTTGCTATAACAATTGATACCATTTTACAGGCTTGGGAATGGGATCCCATTGGGGTAACTAGCCTGATGATTGCCTTACTCTCCCCACCCTTTTGCGGTTCCAAACGCGCCCACGAAAAAAAACAAATCCTCCTGCGGGAACTCCCTCAGCGGCTGGTGCAAATTCAGCAACCCCAGGAACTCCCCCTCCCCATATTCGTGGCTACCTATATGTATTGTAGTTATGCTGAGGGACTCAACAAAGAAGACATTAAAAAACCCATTCACCAATTAGCCAGGCAGATTTTAGCCTCCTGGACAATAGAGGATTTTACCCCGGCGTAATTTTAGTAAAACGATTTTAGTATAATTTTTTGGAATTTATTAATTTACTGTACTAAATTAATAAATTTTAGACTTGACTGTCCCTATACATAATAACCTTTCACTACTTTCTAGTAAATCCATTTGATGATAATTAAAACACTTCCTTAAATTTTCAGGAGTACCTATATCTAAATTAATTAAATAATCTTCATATAACTTTTTTCCCTTTCCTACAGGTACTATTTTAATATCATCACAATATTTTTCTAGTAAATATGTCACCTCTGAAATAGTAAAAAATCTTGCAGTGTAAAGAGGATCATCAGTTTTTAGGTTATTAAAGTATTCTACAAAAGAAGCGTTATGAGCATTATGTACTGCTACCATCATTCTTTTACTTGTAACTCTATATTGCTCAGAAACCAGTAAATTAATTTCATCATTATTGGAGAAATTACTCCAGAAGCCGTTGTGATAGGAGACATCAAAGCATTTATCATTAAAAGGTAATTGAAAAGCATCAGCTTGAATGATGAAATTTTCATATTCTGGGAATTGCATTTTAGCTTTTTCAACTGATTTATCAGAAAAGTCTATACCATAACATTCTAAGCCCCAGTTATTTATTTTTGCCATATCTCGAAAACTGCCAGCGCCAATTTCTATAATTTTTTTCTCATTACTTTCTAGGAAAGCGTATAAGTAATGTGCAAATCTTGTATCATTCTGATAACGATCAAAAATTTTCACCCATTCTGAATCCCAATAGTTTTTATCTCTTAATAAGTCCATTTATTTGTCACCCTAAAATATACCATCATTGTTAACACATATCATTTCTTAAAACATAAAAGCCAAAAGTGTTGAATTAAAACATAAAACTTTACACTTGTCCAGACAAGGGTAAGCTATTATGCAGCTAGATTATATAATAGAGAAAAAGTTAAAAATAAAGGTAATGCTGTTTATACGATTTAGCTGCACAACAGCTTATTTCGCATCAGAGGGTGTTTGACAACTTTTAGATGGTGAGTTTAGACACTTGCAGATCCCGCCCTGCCCCCCTAATAACGTGGGAAATAAAGTGAAAGTCCCCCTTTTTAAGGGGAATTTAGGGGGATATAAAATTTTTGATACATCATGAGAGACTTTTCAAACAACATCTAAGAGCTATGAGGCTTATGGAGTCTGTCTTGTAGCTTATTTTGTCGCCACGTCAGGGCAAAACCTTCTTTGTTTAGGTTTTGGATTAGATTCATTGCTACAGAAATTTACACATGAATTGACATACTTTTTAATTTAAATGTGTATTATGTCTACATACCTTTTTGATATAATTTGCTGCTTATACGCTATTTCTTGAGCAATGGGTAACCCTTGAAAACATTTAAGATGGTTGCCAACAAAATCATAGCCAGCAATAATCGAAAAACTTATTCCTGCTGAGAATCTAGGATTAATATCCATGAGAAAATATCTACCCTGAAAAAGAATAAATTCAACATTAACACAACCAATTATATCTAAAGATTCTGTAATTTGATTCACTATATAGTTTAATTTATCATCTTTAAATAGTTCAATTACTACACCTGCACCATTAACTGTTCTTAACAATTCCTTGCGAAAAATAGAAACTTGATTTTTAAACTTATCCCTAATTGTATCCACAGTTATATAACTTCCGTCAATACATGGTTGAAAAATATAGTCTTGTGGTTGATCAATAGCATTTTGAAGATGTTTTTTATTGCTAGATTTAATCAAACCTTCGGAACTTCTACCTTTTCTTGGCTTTGCTATTATGTTGTTATACTTATTGATGTCAATATCATCTACACTTTCAAAAGTTGGTATCACTAATATTTCACTGTTTTGCTTAAAAAAATTAAAAAGGTTAAATTTATCTCTTGCTATTTGTGTAGAATGTGGATATGGACAACATATAGTTATACCTTTATTGCGAAAGTGTTGAATTTGCATACATAATACATCTATTTCAGGATCAGTGAGTGGAATTACAAAATCTACTTTATTTGAGTGGCAAATTTCTAAAATATATTCAATGTATTCTTTGTTTTTTGCTAGAGGTACTTGATAAAAAGAATCAACTAACTTTGATGTTACTATCCATTCTTGAGGGTAAATATCAAAACCTATAATTCTATGGTTACTGTTTTTTCTCAGTGATTTAATCACTGCTTCAGATGACATAGAACCAATTGCTGTTACTGCAATATTCATTGATATTAAGAAATGCAATTTATACTAAAAAATAAATTTTAAAAATCAGCTAATTTTGTGTTGTTGTATCTGAAAATTCCTGAAATTTAGTCATCAAGGCTAATTTAATTACTTGACATATTTCAGTAATATCCTCCTCAGAAATCGCTGTCCCCGTCGGTAAAACCAACACCCTCTGACCTAACTTCTCAGTCTCAGGTAACAACAAACCCGCATGGGGGAAATAAGAGCGATAGGGTTCCATACGGTGACAACCGGGATAAAAATAGCGCCTCGCAATCACATTCTCAGCATGGAGAATCTTGATTAACATATCCCGACTAACTTGGGCTTCCTCCTCGTCTATCTCCAAGACAATATACTGGTAATTATGCTTTTCAGCCTGATTCACCGGAAACAAGGACACCCCAGCAATACCAGCTAAACCTTCTTGATAACAGTAATAGTTGCGGCGGTTAACCTCAATAAACTCCTCCATACTTTCTAGGGAAGTTAACCCCATAGCGGCGGATACCTCCGACATTTTCCCATTAGTACCTAAATAGATGACATTATCAAAACCAGAAAAGCCAAAGTTTTTCATTAACCGCAGCTTCTGATTTAACTCATCATCATTGGTGACAATTGCACCCCCTTCAAAGGTATTCATAAACTTGGTCGCATGGAAGCTAAACACCTCCGCGCTGCCAAAGTTACCAATCATTTTACCACCGTGGGAACACCCAAAAGCATGGGAAGCATCAAACATCAGCTTGAGATCA
>NZ_JAQMUH010000035.1:0-23522 GCF_028331025.1 Anabaenopsis arnoldii
ATAACCTGTGATTACGCCGGATTTGTACCAACGCCACGCAGTTCTATAACTTATCCCTACGCAGTTCTATAACTTATCCCTACCTTTTTTGCATAATCAGATAGTTTCATTCATTTAATGATCGTACATTCATAATAATATGATACTACAAATATACATAAATGACTATAAATTCATTAAATTATTGTAGACTATATTGTGATCAACTGGATTTGAGAGGGAAACTGGGTGAATCAATCTTCCTTAAATCGGACATTAACCCAAATTTTCGGGATTCTTCTGGGTATAGCACTAGCCATGTGGGTAGTTAGAGGTTTTGGTATGCTGACATTTATTCCCGGTGGTGTCATTGGACTGTTGTTACTAGGGGCGATTACCATAGGGATGATTAGCTATGTACAAAAAACCTGGTGGCGGTTGTAGTCTCAATATATGACAGAGTAAAAACTATGGCAAAGTATGTATGTACGGTGTGTGGCTACGAATATGACCCAGAAATCGGCGATCCTGATAGCGGTGTAGCTCCCGGAACGCCCTTTGAGGAATTGGCTGAGGACTGGGTTTGTCCTGTGTGTGGAGTCACAAAAGATTTTTTTGAACCGCTAGAACTGTAACAATAACCGCTGGTTCCTAGATGTATATATTATAGAAGTTTTTAGCCTTGAATATTCAAAGACCAACTTTAAATATTGTAGTGATTGGAGGTGGAGCGGCAGGATTTTTTGGTGCGATCGCTTGTGCTCAAATGAATCCTGATGCCCAAGTTACCTTAATCGAAGCTAGTCGTCAACCACTGGCGAAAGTGTTGATTTCTGGTGGAGGACGCTGTAATGTCACCCATGCTTGCTTTGAACCAGCCAGATTAGTACAAAATTACCCCAGAGGTGGTAAGGCTTTACGGGGTGCTTTTAGCCGCTTTCAAGCTGAGGATACAGTAGCTTGGTTTGAAAACCACGGTGTGCGGTTAAAAACAGAAGCTGATGGGCGGATGTTTCCCATCACAGATAATTCTGAAACAATTGTGGAATGTTTGATTAAAACTGCTGCGTCCGCTGGGGTACAATTACGCATCGGTACACCAGTAGTTGATGTCAAAAAACTTCCCCAAGCACCAGGGTTTGAAATTATCCTCAAGTCTGGACTGAGCCAAAAATGCGATCGCCTGCTTTTGGCAACAGGAAGTAACCCTATGGGTTATAAAATTGCTAGGGAGTTGGGTCATAACATTGAACCCCCTGTACCTTCTTTATTTACCTTTAATATTCCCGAACCCAAACTGAGGTTATTGGCTGGGGTGAGTGTGAACCCCGTACAATTACGTTTATCTGGGACAGGAAAACCACCACTAGAACAAACTGGGCCATTATTAATCACCCACTGGGGTATGAGTGGCCCTGCTGTGCTGAAACTTTCGGCTTGGGGTGCCCGATTTTTGCACGAAAACCGGTATCAAGCTAAATTATTGGTGAATTGGCTACCGGATTTCAATCAAGAACAAGTGCAGCAAAAAATCTTAGCAGTTAAGACACAATGGGGACAAAAAGCCATGGTCTTACATCGTGGGGTTGACCTACCGCACCGCCTCTGGCAATATCTTATTGACCGGGTCGGGATAACGACAGAAGACCGTTGGGCTGAACTATCCAATAAAAAATTAAATCAGCTAATTCAAGAACTGACCCAGGGAGAGTATTTAATTACAGGTAAAGGAGTGTTTAAAGAGGAATTTGTTACCTGTGGTGGTGTTAATCTCAAGGAAGTTAATTTTAAGACTATGGAGAGTAAGTTAATTCCCGGTCTTTATTTTGCCGGAGAAATTCTAGATATTGATGGAATCACGGGCGGGTTTAACTTCCAAAGTGCTTGGACAACAGGATATTTAGCTGGTAAGTCCATGGGAAGTGAACTAACTGACGGTGGCTATCAAAACATAGTGGGAGCGTGAGAACCCCTACGCTTGAGCGAGGGGATGAAACGCCACTCAACAGGATTTATACCTAACTTATTTACTCCTGCTATCGGGTTTGTTTTCTGGGTCAACATTGACTTGAGGATGCCAAACTTCCCACAACAAAGCGCGATCGCTCCAAGCAGAGCGCATTAAATTCCAGCGCACCTCGTTAGTAGTTCGACCAAACAGATTGAGCATGGTTTGCAGCATTTCTGGAATAGACAGGGTATTTGCTAAAAAACCGCTCCACTGGGGTAAGGATAACTGGAAAAATGAAGCAAAGAAAGCTTGTAGCGTCCCCTCGTCAAACCGCATTAAGTTTTCTAAACCGAACCGGTACAAGGCGTGTTTACGGATTTCCTCGGTTGACCATAGGGTTTGCCATCCTGTGGCTGCAATCTCCCCAGGAGACCCATTCGGATGATTCAAAGCCTGGGCGATCGCTGCTGCTACCCCGGGGGCTCGTCGAATCAAAGCCCCTACCATATAACCAGATGCGGGATGTACCATGCTAGCTGCGCCACCAAAGCCCATGACGGATTGATTGATCAACGGTAAGGGTAAATTCATCGGGAACAAACAGTATTCAATGTGATGGATGTGATTTACCTGCACACCTCGAAAGGCTAAACGTTGATACAACCGCTTTTTCAATACCTCAAAGGAAACTGCGGGACTGTTTGCTAGGGAGGTTTCTTCTACAAAAAATACACCGCCTCCTAAATCCATGGCGTAGAGAAATGTGGGGGGTTCTTCTTGTCTTTGCGCCGGTGATAGATGATCGCTGCGGTAGTCCATTAAAACAAACTGTTGGGCATCAATGGGTGGTGAGGAAAAAGTGCCGACGATGCCGTAAGCTGCTTGATAGGCAATGCGATTGCTTTGGGGTCTTTTTAACAGCGCGGGTTTGTGACCACTGACATCAATAACCACTCTGGCGGCTACCTTTGCTCCTTGGGTCGTAGTGACGCACGAATGAGTTGGTAAATGCTCAATGCTGGTAGCAGTACCCTGATGCCATAACATTTTACCCTGCTCGCACTGTTTTAAGAAGTGTGACTGCAGCTTGACATTATCAAATAAACCGTACTCACGCTGAAGGGATATTTTTTGATCAAGGGTGTAGGTGACACAGTTTTGCCAACGATGGCTGAGAAGATGGGTCATCTTCATTGGTTCTAATTCATTGCACCAGATACCGTATGTGTTTGACCATTCTACTGGGGGGGGTGTGGTTGCTAAACCTGCAACCCTCAGACCTTGATTACATAGGGCGGCGGCGATCGCCAATCCTCCCGGTCCAGAACCAATCACTAAAGCATCAAATACCAAGCTCATACCTATACCCTAAAATGCACTACTACACTGCATTTTAGGGGATTGCTTAGTTCCAGTTTGACTCTTGTGTCCCTCACCCCTATGGTGTGGAAGTCTAGATACTGTTATTTATTTATATAGCCTCATCATTACCCCAGAGGATGACCCGGAAATCACAAGCAGAGTGGGTCAAAACATTCTGGTTCTAATTTGTGGGTGAATTGAAGACTATGTAAAGATACAATCCTCGTACCCCGCTCCCTATCCCCACCCTGATACGAAGTAACCCGTGCAGATAGCATGATTTAACAGAAATTCTGTATATTAAATTACAGTTTACCAGTATAAGAATATATTATTCTAATCCAATTAGTGCTATTATTTCTCAATAAGATGCTAATTGCTGTATTTAGGCTGTTTTTAATCATAAGTACTACTCAAATTGACGATGCATCTATTAATTGTGCTTGGGGATGAGAATTTTTCCCCAACATCATAGTCAAGAATAGATAAAAACTGAAAACTTATCCCTCATATATTATGACAATTACAATTTCACAACAAGCTTTTTGGGATTTATTTGTAGAAATACCAGAAGCACAAAGAAAGTGCGACGGACTATCTACTATCCTCGGTGAACAGTGGGAAATGTTTGATAGTATTTTGCAATTCCCTTCAGAACTAGGTACAGGATTTTATGGAGAAATAGAATTGCGGGAAGGTTTGTCCTTAGCAATTACAGAAACTCAATTATATGATGATATAATTTTGCATCTTCCAGATAGACAACATCCTTTAGAATACAGTTTTTATATTTCCAGTCATCGCCAAAATCACCATTTTTCTGTTCACGACGGAAAAAACACATTATGGGGTAGCGGGCTTGCGCCTAAAGAAAAATTTTCATCATTTAAATCACAAAACCAAATTGAGATTAATGTACATATTGAACCGGAAATATTTTACCTATTCATAGCAAGAGAACAGGACATACTCCCACCAGAATTAACTCATTTAGTCAGAAAACCTGATGAAACATATTATTCTCGTTCTAGTATTACAACTCCAGCAATGCAAGTAGGAATAGAGCAAATTTTAAATTGCCCCTATCACGGACTAATGAAAAGAATGTATTTAGAGAGTAAAGTTTTAGAATTGATGGTATTGTTGGTAGAACAAGACGTAGCAGCACATCCAGCTAAACATAACAGCTTTACAATCAAACCAGAAGATGTAGAACGCATTCACTCTGCTAAAGACATTTTATTAAAAAATTTAGATAATCCCCCCTCTTTAATCGAATTATCCCGACAAGTGGGGTTAAATGACTGTACCCTTAAACGTGGCTTTCGGTTGGTATTTGGTACAACTGTCTTTGGCTATTTACATCATTACCGACTAGAACAAGCCAGAAAATTGTTAGTAGCAGGAGAAACAAGTATTTCTAAAGCTGCGCGTAGCGTTGGTTTTGCTAGTCGTAGCTACTTCGCTACTGCTTTTAGGAAGAAATTTGGTATCAACCCTAAAGAATTTTTATTAGCTAATTCACGTTCATCTCTGGAAATTAATGAATTGATAGGGTAATTACAGGAAAATTAAAAATTTTGATATAAATACAATTCTCACCTGATTAAATCACTTAAAAAGCAAAAATTCCGTCTAGAGTTCAAAAAATTCCGTCTACCGTTCACAACATTTATCCACATCCGATTAATTTCCTGTAGACTTCTTGATAGTAATTATAAATTACCGAAATTCAGTTGATAAGGTATTGAGAGTAGTTAGCGGTTACTGTTAACTCTTCCCAATTCCTCATGCCTATTTATTAGTGTTGTGAGTCGAGTAATGTCAAATCATTTAAATAAACTAGCTTGGATGGTCATTTTAGCTTTGCTATTGGTTAACCCACCTGTTTTAGCTGAAGGCCACGAAAAACCAAAAGGTAAAATTTCTCAATTAAGTGATATACAACAAGCTTCTAGTAGAATTCAGCAATGGCTGGCTCAGTCTGTGATTCAGGTAGCAGGTGTTAATTTACAAACAACGGACAAAGGTGTAGAAGTAATTTTAGAAACCAATCAATCAGATCAACTGCAACTCACAAATCAAAGTGAGGGCAATAGTTTTATTATTAACATTTCTAATGCCCAGTTAAACCTACCTAGCGGTGACACATCATTTCGCCTCGAAAAACCCATGGCGGGAATTACTGAAGTTAAAGTTAGCAATTTAGATGCAAATACAATTCGCGTCACCATCACAGGTGAAACTGCTGCGCCGCAAGTCGAGTTATTTGATGCTGACCAGGGTTTAATTTTTAGTGTCATAACCACAGCATCTACTTCTGAAACCCAACCAGAAGAACCAATTGAATTATTAGTTATAGGTCAGCAAAATAGATACCGTGTACGTAATGCTGCAACTGGAACGAGAACGGATACTCTAATCCGAGATATTCCTCAGACTATTCAAGTAGTTCCTGAACAAGTGATCAAAGATCAAAGAGTTACTCGTTTAAGAGATGCGCTGCTGAATGTTGGTGGTGTGGTTCAAAATGGTGGGTTTGGTGGGGGAGTAGATCAACTGGCTACTCGCGGATTTTTTAACGGTGGTCTTTTTGGTGGAGGTATTTTAGTTGATGGTTTCAAGGATGGACGAAATGGTATTAGAGAAACTGCAAACGTTGAGCGTCTAGAAGTTCTCAAAGGACCGGCTTCAGTTTTATATGGTGGTGTCGAACCGGGTGGTGTAATTAATTTAGTTACGAAGCAACCTCTCAAAGATCCCTATTATAATGCTGAATTGTCAGTAGGTAATTTCTCCACATTTCGTCCTAGTCTTGATATCTCTGGTCCACTAAATTCCGATAGAACTTTGCTATATCGGCTCAACTCTGTTTACGAATCTTCAGCAGGATTCCGTGATTTTAATCAAGATATTCAAAGATTCTTTATTTCACCCACTTTAAAATGGGAAATTGGCAAAGCAACCAACTTAAGGTTACAATTCGACTATCTCAACGATGAGCGTCCATTTGATCGGGGATTTTTAGCTTTTGGTAATGGTATTCTTGATATTCCTGTGGAGCGTATTTTAGGCGAACCAGATGATGTAAGGAAAGTAGAAGAAATAGGTTTTAGCTATCGCTTAGAACATAATTTTAACGATAATTGGAAAATCCGCAATGCTTTCCGATATCAGAGTGCAGATACCTTCGATTATCGTGCTGAACCTGTGAGATTAGATGAAACAACAGGGATTCTCACACGGAACTTTAGATCCAATGATGACTATCAAGAAAATTATACCTTACAAACTGATTTAGTTGGTAAGTTGGCGACAGGTTCAATTGATCATACTCTCTTATTTGGTGTTGACTTAGCTAGAGCCACATCAGGGGGAACTCAGAGCCGATTACCGGGAGGAATTACACCAAGTATTGATGTATTTAATCCAGTTTACAATGCCATATCCAGACCTGGTTTAGAAGAATTAACCAACGTTGTGCGTAATAACCAGAATAGAAGTACTGGTTTAGGAATTTTCGTACAAGACCAAGTAGCTTTTGCAGATAATTTAAAATTGGTTGTGGGTGGAAGGTTGGATTTTGTAGATCAAAACAGTAAAGATTTACGGGATGGTTCTGAATCCAATCAATACGATACAGCTATCACCCCCAGACTGGGTATTGTTTACCAACCTATTCAACCTATTTCTCTTTATACTAGTTACAGTCAATCATTTTCACCAAATTTTGCGACAAGCGTAGATGGAACAATTTTAGAACCTGAACGGGGAACTCAATATGAAGTTGGTGTAAAAGGTGAATTTTTGGATGGCAAATTAGCGGCTACTTTGGCAGCTTATGACATTATAAAATCAAATATGGCTACAACTGATCCAGCTAATCCAGACTTTAGCATTCCGATAGGAAAACAACGCAGCCAAGGAGTTGAACTCAATGTTGGGGGAGAAATTAGTCCTGGTTGGAATGTGATTGCATCTTATTCTTATGTTGATGCTAAGTACACAGAATTTAATGATGGTTATGCGGGGAATCGTCCGGTGAATATCCCATTTAATACAGCCAGTTTGTGGACAACTTATCAATTACAACGCGGTAATTTACAAGGTTTAGGTTTTGGTTTAGGTTTGTTTTATATAGGCGATCGCCAAGGTAACGACGAAAATACTTATGTCATCCCTGGTTATCTGAGAACAGACGCAGCAATCTACTATCAACGTGATAATTGGCGGTCTGGGGTTAATATCCAAAATCTGTTTAATGAAAAATATTTTCACGGAGCAAATTTTGGGAGAGTAGCTATAGAACCTGGGGCACCATTAAGGGTTATTGGTAGTTTTTCTGTGACATTTTAAACAACATCAGGTGTAGGTTATAAATAACCATCATGAATGAAAGTTATATCAAATTCAAACGCTTAACTCGCTGGTGGGGATTGGCGATAGCAATGTTTTGTTCTTTATTGCTGACTGTAGCTTGTCATTATGGTGGTTCTATACCCGTGAATGAACAGATAACAAACGCAGCTTGTCGTGATCTTAAACACTCTGCGGGAATCACCTGTATTCCAGACAAGTTTGAGCGACTTGTGACTTTAGATGATACTTCCTTGGAAAATGCGATCGCATTAGGTATTCAACCTGTTGGTAGTGTGATTTCCGAGTTTTCCTCACATTGGCGAGAGCAGATGACAGGAGTGAATAACATCGGTACAATGGGCGAACCTAATTTAGAAAGTATTTTGGGAATGAAACCGGACTTCATTATCGGGTTCAAGTATTTCGAATCAATATATTCTCTGTTGTCCAAGATAGGACCCACAGTTTTATTTAAATTTGAAAATAGTGGTCAATGGAAACAGGTATTTAATAACATTGGTGTCGCTTTAGGTAAGGAAGAAACTGCTAAAGAAGTAACAGAAAATTATTACCGTCGTTTGGCTAAATTTCAGGAAAACATGGACGAATATTTAGCTAAAATTCAAGTTTCTGTAGTACGAGTTTATCCGGATAAAATCAACCTTTATCTCAGGGATTCTTTTTGCGGCACAGTTTTACAAGACGCGGGATTATCTCGCCCAAAATCCCAAAGTTTCACCGCATCGGAAGCAAAAAAATTATTTGGTAATCCCATTCAAGTATCTATCAGTAAGGAATTAATTGAAAAAGCGGATGGTGATGTGATATTTATTTGGACATACGAAAATAACGCTAAAGGCAATCAAACAGCTAAAAAGAAATTAGAGGAATTACAAGCAAATCCTCTGTGGAAAAATTTAAAAGCTGTACGCAACAATAAGGTTTATGTAGTTCCAAGTTACTGGATTGGGAGTGGTATGTTAGCTGCAAACGCCATTATTGATGATTTATTTCAATATCTCGTCAATACACCCTAAATCACAGTAAATTTCAGGTTATTATGTATAAGGGCGGGCAGGATGCCCACCCCAGAATAATTTTACTATTAATACTTTTATTTTAGGTACTAAAAACCTACTGTAAAATATTGCCAAGCGGGCTAATTTATTCCAAATTTTTTTTATTTAATTACTTTGGTTATGACTCTTCATACTTTATTTGTTTGTAAATCTTGTAGTGCTGTTATCGACCATGAAGAAGCTGATGAACGGGCTGAAGGAAATAAATTATTTTTGCAACTGCTAGAACTGCAAAAGGATAATTCTATTTATCATCATCTCAATATTGAATCTGTAGGTTGTTTATGGACTTGTGGCCGACCTTGTACTGTGACTTTTGTTTGTCCAGAAAAATATACATATCATTTTGTGGATTTAACAGAGGAAAGTACAACTGATTTGTTGCAATTCAGCCTGCTTTATCAAGGAAGTAAAGACGGATATGTTTTACCTGGGAAACTACCGGGAACACTTCGTTCTCATCTTTTAGTCCGCATCCCTCCCACACCAGAGACAAGGTAAATGATATGTTGTAAAGGCTTGGAAGACGCAGAGCGTAAGGGGCGCGTTGAGGGTCAACTCGAAGGTAAACTCGAAGCAGTACCTCGGTTATTGAAGTTGGGGTTAACTTTGGAGCAGGTAGCAGAAGCACTACTACAAAACTTATTCCTGGAAAATTTGATCAAATTTACCTTGTGTTTCCACTTTCCCTGCTTTCATGACAATAATCTGGTCAGCACGACGCAACACAGCAGGACGATGGGAAACTACAAGACAGGTTGGTGTCCAAGAATTTTCTTGCTGTTCAGGATTATTAACAAATATCCGCGACCATAACGCCAATTCTGTTTCTACATCTAAGGCGCTGGAAAGGTCATCAAATACTAATAATTCCGGTTTGCGGATAAACATCCGCGCTGCTGCTACTCGTTGCATTTGTCCCCCAGATAACCGCACACCTTTAGAACCAACTACAGTTTCTAAACTTTCGCTCATAGTCGCCAAATCTTGCTCAAACACCGCCATTTTTAAAGCTGTGGCAATATCTTGGTCATCTTTAGATAAACCCAACAAAATATTTTCTCGCACAGTGTAGCTAAATAATTGGGGAATTTGGGGAGTATAAGCACTGCGAGGGGGAACCAAAAAACTAGCTGGGCTTTCTACAATGTTCCCATTCCAGTAAATTTCTCCCTTTTGTTTAGGTAGTAATCCTAATAAAACCCGCAGTAATGTAGTTTTACCTGCACCAATTTCACCAGTAATTACAGTTAAACTACCCCGTGTAATTTCCAAGTTAATATTTTTAATTCCTTGGTCAGTACCAGGATAATTATAAGTGAGATGAGATACTGTTAAAACTTGCAGTTTATCTTGCTCATTTCTCACAGGTGGTTCTAATGGTGGTAGGGGTTTTTGGCGATTATTCAGGTCATTTACATAAAGTTGATTGGGAGCTACTAATATATCCGCGGATACACCTGCTAATAAACTAGCCATCCGTTCAAAAGATACTTCTGTATGTTTAGATAACGCTAGAAAACCGCCAACAGAGCTAAAAAAGCCAGTCACAAAGGAAAGGTTATATACAAATAAAGCAAAGTCACCAACTGTTAACTGATTAACGCCACTCTGCATGAATTGAGAAGCCAGTAAAAGAATTATACCGGTTCCTAGATTCACCATATTTTGAAAGGTAGAATTAAGAATAGCATTCAACAAGCTATCTTTAATCATTGTTTGGCGGCGTTGCTCATTTAAAGTATGAAAATAATCCAAAACATTTTTTTCTGCGCCGGCGACTTTAATAGCTTGAACTGAACCAAATATTTCACCTAAAAGCCCTGTAACTTTTTCGGTAGCTTGGCGGCTGGCTTTCCTATACTTTTTAATGCGAGTTTCTCCGCCTTGAATAATTGCGACCATTCCGACTAAGGGCAGAAACACAAACACGGTCATCTGCACATTAATACTCACTAAAATCATTAAACAAAGAATAGCAAATATTCCTTCTCCAGAAATTTCTGATATCCAGGCTACGTTGTCTTCTATTTGTTCGGCATCATCACGAAAATAGCTAATTATTTCTCCCTGAGATCCAGTTTTTTCAGCTTCTTCATTAACAATTATGGGCTGTGCTGTGGGATTGTCAAATAAGCGTTCTAATAAGTTATGTCGCAGTAATGACCGCATTAAAAAACGGTGCTGGGTTTTGGTAATACGTCCGGCAAATATAACGGCAATATGCCCAAAATTGAGAGCGAGTAATAATGCAATTAAGGCTAAGGGTGATAAACCCAACTGTGCTTTATTAGTTAAACTATTGAAAAATTCCCTGATGATTAAGCCTGGTAGCGCTGGCAAACCCGTAATTAAAATCCAGTAGATGCTGTCAATAATATATAGTTTGGGTTGGTAACAAATTAGTTGCCATAATAATTGCCAATGGTTGCATTTTTTTGTTGCTGCCATAATTATTTTTAATTTAAAATATCGCTTAAGCCTGTTTGTAATAATTGGGAAAACCGTGATTCTGAATTATTAAGTAATACTTCTCGTTCACCATATTCTATGATTTTACCTTGTTCTAAAATGAGTATTTGGTTAGCCTTTTGTACAGTGGCTAAACGATGAGCAATAATAATGCCAGTACGCCCGGTTAATAATTTATCAACGGCTTTTTGTACGAGTCTCTCGGTTATGGGGTCGAGGCGAGAGGAGGCTTCATCTAAAATTACTAAACCAGGGTCTTTGAGAAAGACGCGAGTAAATGCGAGTAACTGCGCCTGTCCCGCAGATAAGCCATTACTATCTGGCCCCAAATTTGTATCTAAGCCCTGGGGTAATGAATATAACCATTGTGATAGTCCCAATATTTCTAAGGTTTCATGGATGCGTTCGTCGCTGATCTGTGGGTTAAAAAAGGTGAGGTTATTCCTGACTGTTGTTTGAAACAATTGCACATCTTGGGTGACTAATCCGATTTTTTGCGGTAAGTCTGTTATGGGAGTTTGGTTAATTGGTATATCTCCCAAGTGAATTAGGCCTGAGTGTGGGTCATATAATCTCAGTAATAACCGCACTAGTGAGGATTTACCGCTACCTGTACGCCCTAATAATCCTAATACATGAGCAGCAGGTAAGTTAAAGGATATGTCTTGCAATACTAAATTTATAATATCAGATTCGTGGTCATTATAGCTAAATGAGACGTTGTTAAAAGTCACTGAAAGTGCGCGGTGAGGAAGTTGTTGTTCTCCACCTACACTAATTTTTGATTTTACTTGAAGTAAATTTTGAATGCGGTAAATACTGGCTTCTGCTTGTTGCAGGTTTTCAAATTGGTTGCGGATTTGTTCAATGGGTTCGCTGAGTAAGTTGGTGTAGTAATATAGTATATATACCGTACCAATTGTGATAATGTTTTTACTCCAAAGGTAAGCACCGACGCTTAAGGCGATCGCTGTCCCTAATGTAAAAATCCCGTTAGTTGTACCCCAAAGAATGGTACTGGCAAAGCGGGCTTTATGAAATACTGGTAACCACAGTTGTAAAATTTTGTGGAAGCGGTGCATGACATAATTTTTCGCTCCATTGGCGCGGATGTCTTCCATACCGGCGAGTTGTTCACCGACAAAACCAAAGAAATCAGCACTGATTTGGCGATAATTCGCCCAATGGGGAACAGCTATAGAACGCAGACGAATTAAAGTAAATAATGCTGTGAGGCTAAAAAATGTGATCGCCAAACCAGCTCGCCAATCTTCGGCAAAGAGGACTACAATTACACCGGACATGAGTAGTAAATTGCCTAAGATGTAAACAGTAAATTTAGAAAAGAATTGTGACAGGGTGTGAACATCACCATCTACCTTTTCTAGTAATTCACCGGGTGTAGAGTATTTATGAAAGGATAAATCCAATTGCAAACAATGCTCAACTAAATCAGCGCGTAAGGCGTTGGTAGCTCCCCAAGCGACGTTTTCGCCGTAATAGGTAGCTGCAATGCTAATTAGTTGGGTGATTAAAGCTACAGTTATAAATAGTAAAGCGGCTAAGAGCAAATTTTGTCCTGAACCTCCAGTTACGGCTGTATCAATGAAATATCGCAGAATTTGGGGGTTAACTAATTGTAGTCCTATGCTGGACAAAAGAGCGATCGCAAACTTAGCAACTCGCCATTTTTGTGGTTGGAGATAATCTACAAGTAAATTACAGTATTGTCGGAGTCCAATTTTCATAAAATTTTACCTATCAGCAAACCAGATTTTGGAGACTGATTTCAGAGTAATGTAGATTACATGAACAAAGGTTTTAAGCTTAACTATTGATTCCCATTGGTAAAATCATCACAGAATCAATAAATCGGTAAAAGTTCGCATTCATAATTTTTCAAGATGTTTCCCCTATTAAATATCTGAATATATCATCTAAAACTTGATTTGCTCCAATAATTCCCCATGCAGCAATCCATACATCATTTCGTACTGGATAAATCCGGTTTTCCTGTACTGCTGGTAAGTCCGACCACAAAGGATGATTGATAAATTGTTGCAGCTTTGATTCATTGTGTCCTCCTAGGATCAGAAAAATAGCATCACCAGCCATTTGGGGAATTAATTCTAATGAAACATTTTCTTGAGTTTTATCTTTGTCTTGATACACAGGACGAGAAAAACCTATTTCCTTAATAATTGAACCACTAAATGAGCGATTCATATAAATACGAGCAGAATTTGCCCAAAAATTCACCAGAGATACTTGAGTTTTAGTAAGATTATCACCCATGGTTACCCGTAAATCTTTGATTCTTTGGTCATACTCTTGCAGCAAATTTTCTGCATGTTCTGTTTCACCAACTGCTTCCGCAAATTTTCTTAACCACTGTTTCCAATCAGTATCACCTTCTGCTAAAACTGTTGGTGCAATTTGGGATAAATTTTCATATAAATCAGCATCCCAATTTAACCCTAAAATTAAATCGGGTTTTAAATATAAAATCTTTTCTAAATTTGGTTGACCGTTAGTACCAATTTTCTCAATTCCGTCGGTTAAATGATCTAGATATTTGAGAAAATTGTTGTCGCCCAAGGTTGTCGCGGCTATCGGTTTGATTCCTAAAGCTAAAATGTTATCTAACCCACCTAGCACAATTACTCGTTGCGGGTGTAAAGGTACTTTGGTTTCACCCATAGCATGACTGACTACCCTCACCGGGGTGACATCCACCGAGTTAAGGTTTAAATTTTGTGTGCTATTCAGTCCACAACCTATGATAATGAAAGTTGTGGCAATACCTAAGATGAATTTTAATTTATAAACAGAAAATAATTTCATCAGTATAATTAATTTTGGATTGTTGTAATTGATATAAAGGGTGAGCAAAAAACCACCCTAAAAAAATAATTTATGCTGATTATTTACCAAACAATTTGATAGCCTACACTGAGAGTTATACCTTTTCCGGCATAATTGGCACTATCGAAAAATGGGGCAAAGTATTGTGAATAAACTGGGAAATATTGGTTATTGAATAAGTTTTGAATACCAAGTTTTAGTTCACCTTGACCTAGTTTGATACTGCTGATATAGTCAACTGTGATAAAGCTGTTAATTTTGGCATCCTCTACCTCATCTTGAAAAGCGAGATCGCGATCGCCTGAGTACAATAATTGCAGTCGGTTGCGCCAACTGGGGAGGGTTTGGTTTTCTACGTAGGCTGTGAGTTTTAATGGTGGAACAGTAATACTGTTGAGTGCAAGGAAATTACCATCATTATTCTCATCATTTACACCTTCTATCCAAGTAGCTGTACCTCCCAAACTCCAACCTTGAGATGGTTGGACATCCACAGCTGCTTCTATCCCGTAAATTTTTTGAGGAGCGCGAATAGTTTCCAGGAAGTCACTATTAGGGTTAAAACTAAAAGCTGAACCTAACTCAGAATAGTTGTAGAAACCAGAAAGTGACACCTGGAGATTATCCCAATTACTACGAATACCAATTTCATAGTTATCTACTTTCTGTGGTTCTGTTAGTTGCAAAGAGTTTAAAACATTCACCACACCTCCAGGAGGTCGGCGGAAAACACGACCTAAATCTGGAACTGAGAACCCCTGAGCAAAGTTACTAAAAACACTAACTGACGGCGTAAGTTTGTAGACAATACCACCATTAAACACTGTGGAATCAAAACTGCGATCGCCTCCTTGAATTTGCCGACGGGGATTTTCTGCTGTGATATAATCGTCTAAATTCACACCAATATTCACATAGCGCAAGCCACCACTTAACAGCAAATTATCAGTAACATCCCATTGCAACTGACCAAATATACCCAGTTCTCTAAAATCATACTCTGGGACAAAAACACGCTCGTCAATCTTGCGAAAAACTCGACCCCCGGAAGCATCAAATTCATCAGGGTCGAAAATATTAAATCTTTGAGAACTGCGTTCTTTTTGATAATCAACCCCCCAAAGTAAACTCACTGTGCTTTGAGAATTAAAAGGTGTGTCCACCTGCAATCTTCCACCCAACTGTTCTATGTCGCCTTCTGATTTGGTGATTGCTCTCAACCTACCATCACGGTTATCATCGGGAATTCCTCCACCAAAACCATAATTACGATAGTAAGCTTGAGCCTGAACCTTACTAGCTAAAATACTATCATTACTGTAATTTAAACTTAGTAAAGTATTGTTGATAAAGGCCCCATCACTAGCGCCAATTACAGTAGTCCCCTCCGGTATTCTCAGAGCGCGAGATTTTTGAATTCCGGGAATTTCATCAATAGCTTCATCAGAAATAAAGTTAGTATTTTGCCACTGGTCGAAATGATTAAAACTAAATTGCAGACGTTGATCGGGCGTTAATTCTACTCCTACCTTAGCCAAAGCATTGATTTTGGTGCTATCTTCATCACCTGCAAAATTAGCAATGCGATCGCCTTCAGCATCAAAAAACCCCCCAGTGGTCACCAGAGAAAACCCGACAGTATAGTCAAATTTGCCCTCTGTCCCAGATATTTGATGCGACAAATCATAGCCAAAACTATCTGCGGAATTAGTCAAAGAAGTATCTAAACCAATATTGCTTGTAGAAGTTAATCTTTGACCGCTTGGCCTCTTAGTAATAATATTGACTACACCACCAGTAGCTTGACCACCATAGATTGCATTCGGACCGCGAACAACTTCAATGCGTTCAATCGCACTGGGGTCAATGGTTGTCAGTTGAGCGGGAATTGATTGCAAATTAGCATTTTGGGGAACACCGTCAATTAAGACCGAAATATTACGACCGCGTAAACTTTGCCCAAATGTATTACTCCGATTAGTAGGGGAACCAAAGCCAGGAACTGTTTTTCCCAAAATATCAGCTAAATTTGTGCTCAACTGGGCTTGCTGTTCAATTTCTTCCCGTGTAATCACAGTTACAGAACGTGCGACATTCTGCACATCTTCTTCCGTGCGTGTTGCTGTCACCACCAATTCTATAGATTCTTGAGTTTCATCTGAACGCTGTTCTGGCTCTTGTTGTGCGGAAGTTCCAACTGGTGTGAGGGCAAAAATTAACCCTTCAACAGTGTCAAATAATTCGACATTTGGCAATCCTGTTGCACCCGTGACTGTTAACCGAATAGTGTTAACATCTAGACTAGTAACTGTTATCTGTGTAATACCCTCAACTGGTTTTAAGGATGTAAAGCCATCACCACTAGGTAAACGCAATTGACTATTAGGAATATCTATAATCAAGTCATTCTTATTATTGCTACTATTTGTGATTTGCAGTTCTTCGGCTTGATTTGTCTTTAAAATTACCTCTATACCTTTTTCTGTGGGATTTACTTCTACTCCATTGATAATAATTACAGATTGCCCTGTTGAAGTTTGTGATACTAATTCTTTCACCTTATTTGTAAGTAGTTCCACCTCACTTACAGACGGAATTGCCAATACAGGTTTAACGGTAAGTACTACACTGGTTAAACAAACTACTGTAAATAATTGCAACCTTGTTGACATATACTCTCATACCAATTAAGAATCTATTTTAAGGAGAGTACAATAATTCCTTTGTAATTTAAAATACCTGTTCAGCTGCAAGACGGATTTTTTTGGCCCGTAGACGGATTTTTTTGACAATTGGATTTTTAAACAGGGGCGCGAAGGTTTACGCAAAGGTTCGCAGAGGTTGAAGGAGGGGTGCAAGAAGGGCGCAGGAAGGGCGCAGGGTTAATGCTGGCTGCTGGTTTTTCCAGGCGATAGTATTTTGGGTTAACTCCAAATCGTTTACGAAATGCAGCTGCAAAGCTACCTTGGTTTGCATAACCAACAGTACGTGCTATTTCTTTGATACTCATTCTTTTTTCTATGAGCAGTTGACTTGATAATTCCATTCGCTGTTCATGTAAATAACCAAATACTGTTGTGCCAAATACTTGATGAAAACCAATTTTCAGTTTGTAATCGTTTAATCCTACTTGTCTTGCTAATTGAATTAATGTGGGAGGATGATTAATATCTCTGATGAGGATTATTTTAGCTGCATGAATTCTTTCAATGTCATCCTTTTTAAGTAGGAGTTTTTTAGCTGGCTTTTCATGGTTCTGTGCCAATTGTTCCAATTTCAGTGCAATTAATTCTAAACATTTACTTTCTAAGTATATACATTTAATTATTCCCTGGAAAGGACAGTTGATAATCTGCTCTAATGGCAGATACATCTCTGGAGTGATTATATTGCTGTCAAAAAAATCTTCTTTACTATTATTTTCGAGGAAGTCTGTTAAAATATTTGGTACCTTTTTGCGATGCTCAATAATAAAATCTTTCAGCAAATCTGGACTTTTTAAGTGAATATCTACTTTTAGTCGCCGCTTGTTACCAAAAATTACAAAACTTTCTCTTCCATCCATTTGATCTTGATTCCTCCAGTCTAAAAAACTTTGCCCACATTCGTTTTGGGAGTATGAGCCTGACAAATTAAATCCAAATTCTATCTTATCGTATTCACTCGGTTGAATATCTTCAGATTCAATATACAAATCATCATCAAATTGTTCATCAATAATTAGCAGACGTATTCCTCGTAATTGAATCTGACGATGGTATCCTTTACCCAAGTTTTCCGGGCAGTAATTGATAAAATCTCCAGTATGAGATTCATCTGGATATTGAGTGTTTTCGTTAATCTGTTGCCAAGTTATGTTATAGTCTGTTTGCGAAATTATGTTGGACATACTTTTCTCTGAGAGGTAAAATGCTTAAGTCTACAAATGTCAATTGATGATGAAGTTGCAACCTAAAATTTATTGGCGAATTTCTGATTTTTAATTGTTTAAGAACACCGTATCCTACTAATGGGGATACACATTGGTGTACCAGTTACTGGGTCTGTAATAATCTGGGAACCTAGCCCGAATACTTCTTGAACAGTAGTTTTAGTCATCACTTCTTCGGGTGTACCATGAGTATAAACTCTACCTTGCTTCACCGCTACTAAATAATCTGCATAACGACAAGCTTGGTTTAAATCATGCAGTACCATAACCAAAGTTCTTTGCTGATTTTGGTTTAATTCCCATAGCAAATCTAAAACTTCAATTTGGTGTGCTAAGTCTAAGAAAGTTGTGGGTTCATCTAATAGTAAAATATCCGTATTCTGAGCTAGTGCCATAGCAATCCAAGCACGCTGTCGCTGTCCACCAGAGAGGGTATCTAACTCCCGTTCAGCCAGTTCTTTCATTCTCGTTGTTTCTAATGCTATTTCTACAAAATGTTCATCTTCTTTTGTCCATTGTTGCATCAAATTTTGATAGGGAAAGCGTCCGAAAGCTACTAAGTCTCTGACGGTTAAACCTTCGGGAGCTAGGGGAGATTGAACCAAAATACCTAATTTTTTAGCAACATCTTTTGTTGATAACTTAAACAAATCTGCTGTATCTAAATAAACTGTGCCTTTCTGCGGTTTCAGTAACCTTGCTAACCCCCGCAGTAGTGTAGATTTACCGCAACCATTAGCACCCACTAATGCGGTAATTTTTCGTTTGGGTATAGTCAGATCTAAATTTTTTATAATGGTTACCCCATCATAACCTAGAGTTAAATTATTAGCTGATAGGGGATGAATTATCTGAGTTGGTAATATCATTTTTTCCGGCTCATTAATAAATAAATAAAGTAAGGAGCACCAATTACAGCAGTGAGAACGCCACAGGGAAGTTCTAGGGGTGCAAATATAATTCTCCCCAATAAATCAGCGATAACTACAATCATGGCTCCCCAGGCGGCAGATACAGGAATTAAACCTTCATGATTACTACCTACTAACTGTCGGGCGATGTGGGGAGCAATTAATCCCACAAAACTAATGGTTCCAGCAGTGGCTACCGCTGCGCCAGAAAGTGCAGCACTAATTAATATTAAAAAACTGCGTTGCCACTCTACTCTACTACCTAAACCTTTTGCTATTTCATCCCCTAAAGCTAAAGCATTTAATTGTGGTGCACTACATAAAGCTAAAGGAATAAATATTATCAACCAAGGTAATATAGCTAATACCTGTTCCCAGCTGCGTCCATAAACACTACCAGCTAGCCAAACTAAAGCTTGACTCACATTGTAAATTTCTCCAAATGTCAGCAATAGGCTAGTCAAAGCACCAGTGACAGCAGAAATTCCCACGCCAATTAAAATTAGGCGAATGGGATGAGTACCCCTATCCCAAGCCAGTAGATAAATCACCACAGAAGCAGCTAAAGCACCACTAAAGGCAGCTAAAGGCAAAATTCCGGCCGGTAAGTTGGGAAACAGCACAATTAAAGACACAGCCGCTAAACCAGCACCAGTATTAATCCCAATAATACCTGGGTCTGCTAAAGCATTTCTGGTGATGCCTTGGATAATTGTCCCAGATATTCCTAAGGCTGTCCCCACAAGTCCAGCCGTTAAAGTTCTTGGTAGTCTTAGGGTGTTAATCACAAAACCATATTCAGGATTTCCCGTGTTTATCCCCAAAATTGTTTGAATTACAACTAGAGGTGGTGTGGGATATTCGCCAATGGAGGTGCTAATTACCATCGTTACCAAAGTGATGATTATCAGGATGAGTAAAACAATGGGAACACGTTTTTTCAGGCGCAAAGAAATAGGAAATATTTTGGAACGAAAAATTAAGCTATTATTCCTCATTTTTTAATTTGATTTTTCGCTAAATAAATGAAGAATGGCGCACCCACTAAAGCTGTCATAATTCCCACGGGTAGTTCTTGTGGTTGAATTACCAATCTGGCAAAAATATCTGAACTTAAAAGTAGGATTGAACCAAACAAAGCGCTATATGGTAGAATCCATCGGTAATCTACCCCAATTAACAAGCGCACTATATGGGGAACGATTAAACCAATAAATCCAATACCACCTGTAACTGCTACTGCACTACCTTGGAGCAGAAAAACACTAACGCCAGCAGCAATTTTTATCCATAAGGTTTGTTGACCTAATCCTTGGGCGATATCTTCTCCTAGGCTGAGAACTGTGATTTGTTTTCCTAGGAGGAACGCCAAGATTAAGCCCATGCAAATGTAAGTCAACACTTGAGTAATGATATTGGCATCAGCACCTGCTAGGGAACCGGCTAACCAAAAGCGAATTTCTTCTAATGTGCGTTGGCTGACAATTAAGATGGTAGTAATCAGTGCGGCAAGTAAGTTGCTCATAGCTGCACCAGCCATGGTGAGATTGAGAGGAGTGATACCACTGCGCCCAAAAGAAGCTAAAAAATAAACACTGATAGCCGTAATTCCCGCACCAGCAAAGGCATACCAAACATAAGCAGTCGGTGCAGAACTACCAAAAATAAAGATAGCAATTACAACAGCGAAGGATGCGCCGCCATTAATTCCTAAGATGCCCGGGTCGGCTAATGGGTTACGTGTTATACCTTGCATTAGGGCACCAGATACGGCAATTGCAGCACCTACCATCACGGCTAGGAGCGATCGCGGTAGTCTGACTGTACGTATAATTAAATGGTTTTGAGAACCATCAAAGTCTGTCAATGCTCTATAAACTGTAGTCCAAGGTATATCTGCAGCACCGAGAGTGACGCTGAAAATTAGGCATATTAGGAGAATCACTACTGCTAAAACTAAACCCCCAAGGGGCAAAGTTAGGGAGTGTAAAAATCCTCTGTTTGGTGAGGAAGTTGATTTACTCATTACCTATCTGATATTTATTCTCAACTGAGTTTAAAGTAGTTGAGAATAGATTGCAAGTATATATAAAATTAAGTAACATAAGTTTTGCTCCCGAATAATCAGTTATAGGTGAAGTTTCCGTGTACACAAATGTCCTTCTCTATGCTTCAATGTTTTTAGATTTGAACACACCTAAAAATGAAATTCAGCGAAATTGTTGATAGAATGGGTGAGTTGGCTACAGATAACAGCCTCAGCATTGCTCCCGTTCAAAATCCAGAAATTACAGGTGTAGCTGCTGTGGATGAAGCTAAACTTGGTCATCTGAGTTATATAGAAGGGGCAAGATTCGCTGCTCTTGTCAGCCAGACCCACGCTAGCGCTTTAATCTTACCCCGGGATAAAACACTACAGTCCCAAGCAGAAGAGCGGGGTATCGCCTGGATAGCTACGCCAGAACCCCGCCTGTTGTTTGCCCAAGCGATCGCACTTTTTTATCAACCATACCGTCCCCAGCCAGAAGTTCACCCCACTGCGGTGATTCATCCCACAGCCAAAGTGGGTAATGATGTTTATATTGGTCCCCATGCGGTGATTCAGCAGGATGTGGAAATTGGTCATGGTGCGATTATTCATCCCAATGTGGTAATTTATCCCGATGCCAAAATCGGCGATCGCACCATCTTACACGCTAACTGTACCATCCATGAACGTACCCGCATCGGTGCTGATTGCGTAATTCACAGTGGGGCTGTGATTGGTGCGGAAGGCTTTGGTTTTGTACCTACCCCCACTGGTTGGTTAAAAATGGAACAGTCAGGTTATACTGTCTTGGAAGATGGGGTAGAAGTTGGCTGTAATAGTGCCATTGATCGCCCGGCTGTGGGAGAAACACGGATAGGAAGCCGGACAGTAATTGATAATTTAGTACAAATAGGACACGGTTGCACTATTGGGTCAAATTGTGCTATTGCCGGGCAATCTGGACTAGCCGGAGGGGTGAAAGTGGGGAATCGGGTGATCTTAGCCGGACAGTCAGGAGTGTCGAATCAAGTAAAAATTGGTGATGGGGCGATGGCATCTGCTAAATCCGGCATTCATCATGATGTGGCACCGGGGGAAATAGTTTCCGGGATGCCAGCAGTTCCCCACAAACTGTATCTGAAAGTATCTGCCATATACAATCGCTTACCAGAAATGTATCAATCCTTCAAGCAATTACAACGGCAGATAGGAAAAAAGTAACTAACTAATCCCCAATTTTTCTAACACTGGCTTTGTAGAAACGATGTGACGATCTAAACCTAGTTCCTTGGGGCTAACCCCTAAAGCCAAAGCAATCAACTGAGGTAAGTGCAGGACGGGTAAACCTAATCGTTTGTTAATGACCTTTTCCACCTCTGGCTGACGGGAATCTAAATTCAGATGACACAAAGGACAAGGAGTGACTATACAATCAGCCCCATTTTCTAGGGCTTCTTGAATGTGCATCCCCGCCATCTTAAAAGACTCGGTGGTGGCGTAGCTAGCAAGAGGCCAGCCACAGCATTGGGTACGACCACGGTAATAAATCGGTGTTGCGCCTACCGCCCGAAATAAATTTTCCATACCTTCGGGGCGGAATGGGTCATCATAGGGCATATGTTTTTGGGCGCGCAGGAGATAACAGCCATAAAAAGCAGCACAGTTTAATCCGGTTAACTTATGAGTGACTCGTTGACTAATTGCCTCTAAACCATAATCTGTAATGAGGGCATAGAGAATATGTTTAACTTCGGTACTACCGCGATAAGGTAAACAGCCTTGTTTATTTAGTAGGCCATTGACTTGTTTTAGGTAACTGGGGTTGTCTGTTTGGCATTGCTTGAGGTTTTCGTTCACATGACCGATAACCCCCTGACAAGTGCTGCAATGGGTAAGTAAGGGTAGATTTAACTCCTCAGCTAAAGCTATATTGCGGGCGTTGACAGTATCTTCGAGTAATTGGGAATCTTCTTTAAATGTGCCGGAACCGCAGCAAGCGGCTTTTTTGACTGAAATCAGTTCAATACCCAATGCTTGGGTTAAAGCTTGAGTGGATAAGTGAAGCTCTCCGCAAGCGCCTTGGGCTACACAGCCGGGGTAATAAGCGTATTTGAGGGGGGAAGATAGCATATAAATATGTTTGGATGTTTGGATAAGGGCAGTTATCCCTGATAATAACCTTTAGAAAAGTAGGGATTTAGTGGCTTTGGGGTAAATGGTTTTTTTGAGTATTTGAGATGTTATCTTAGGTACAGAACCTAAGTGTGTCCTTGGGGATGGGAGTTTTCTAGAGCTAGTCCTAAGCTGAATATTTTATAGACAAAAATATACTTATATTGACAAGTATTGACATAAGTGAGTTAAGAAAATCGCCCACTTGATATATAATCTTACGATATCAAGTATTGAATTAAGACTATTGCCAAGGCGAAAACCAAGCAATGATAGCGGTAGTCTTTCTTGTAAATCTTAAGAGAAATATCGCGTCTGGCTAAGGCGTGCAAGTCTACTAAGGGATAACCGCTCCCATGCTCCCGTTGAAGTAGAAAGTAAACTCTAGCTTTGTCTAGGTTTTATATAGCAG
>NZ_JAQMUH010000036.1:0-29850 GCF_028331025.1 Anabaenopsis arnoldii
CTTCGTTTCCCAAGAATTGCGGGCAGCAGAAGACCCAGAGTTTGAAACTTTCTATACCAAAAACATTTTGCTGAACGAGGGTATCCGCGCTTGGATGGCTCCTCAAGATCAGCCTCACAAACAATTTGTATTCCCTGAGGAGGTTCTACCTCGTGGTAACGCTCTCTAATAGACCGACTGTATTAGGCGGTGGACGTGATCAAGAATCCACAGGTTTTGCTTGGTGGTCTGGTAACGCTCGTTTAATCAACCTATCTGGTAAACTACTGGGCGCTCACGTTGCCCATGCTGGTTTGATTGTATTCTGGGCCGGAGCGATGACTTTATTTGAAGTCGCTCACTTCATTCCTGAAAAGCCGATGTACGAACAGGGTTTAATCCTGCTTCCTCACATCGCCACCCTGGGATGGGGCGTTGGTCCTGGTGGTGAAGTTATCGACACCTTCCCCTACTTTGTTGTTGGTGTACTTCACCTCATTTCTTCAGCTGTCTTGGGTTTTGGCGGTATTTATCATGCTGTTCGTGGACCAGAAACCTTAGAAGAGTATTCCTCCTTCTTTGGTTATGACTGGAAAGACAAAAACAAGATGACCAACATCATCGGCTTCCACCTGATAATTCTCGGATGTGGGGCGCTGCTGTTGGTGCTCAAAGCCATGTTCTTTGGCGGTGTGTATGATACCTGGGCACCTGGTGGTGGTGATGTTCGTGTTATTACTAACCCAACACTCAACCCCGCTGTGATCTTCGGTTATTTGATCAAGTCTCCTTTTGGTGGCGACGGCTGGATTGTCAGCGTCAATAACATGGAAGATGTCATTGGTGGTCACATCTGGATTGCCTTTATCTGTATTTCTGGTGGTATTTGGCATATCCTCACCAAGCCTTTTGCTTGGGCGCGTCGTGCGTTCATTTGGTCTGGCGAAGCTTACCTTTCCTACAGCTTGGGCGCTCTTTCCTTAATGGGATTCATCGCCTCCACAATGGTTTGGTATAACAACACTGTTTACCCCAGCGAATTCTTTGGTCCGACTGCTTCTGAAGCTTCTCAAGCTCAAGCTTTGACCTTCTTAATTCGTGACCAACGCTTAGGTGCTAACGTCGGTTCTGCACAAGGACCCACAGGTCTGGGTAAATATTTGATGCGCTCTCCCACTGGTGAAATTATCTTCGGTGGTGAAACCATGCGCTTCTGGGATTTCCAAGGCCCTTGGTTAGAGCCTCTACGTGGTCCTAACGGTCTTGACCTGGATAAAATCAAGAATGATATTCAGCCTTGGCAAGCACGTCGTGCTGCTGAATACATGACCCACGCGCCTTTGGGTTCTCTGAACTCCGTGGGTGGTGTTGCTACGGAAATTAACTCCTTCAATTACGTATCTCCACGTGCTTGGTTAGCAACATCTCACTATGTATTAGGTTTCTTCTTCCTCATTGGTCACCTATGGCACGCTGGTCGCGCCCGCGCTGGTGCTGGTGGCTTTGAAAAGGGAATTAACCGCGAAACTGAGCCAGTTATGTTCATGAATGACATTGACTAGGTTATAGGTTTTGTTTCATCACTGACAATCACCTTTTTAGTTGCCCTTGTTTAATAACAAGGGCTTTTTTTCGTCCCCAGGATATGAGAGAATTGAACTAATTGCATCATCAAGAAATCATTATGAGCAATAAAAATTTTAGCGATGCTTTGCGCTGGACATTAGAAGCGCAGCAAAAATTGCAGAATATTCCCTTTTTTGCCCGTTCCCAAGCTAGAGCTAGTATTGAGCACTTGGCACGTCAAGCAGATAAAAAGGTGGTCACAGCCGATTTGGTGGAACAGGCTAGGCTGGAATTTGGACAGTAGTCATGCTCCCATAACTAGTTCAGGGAGAAACTTTTGGTTTGAGAACACCAGGAATTGCTTCTATGACTCTGTTAGCAATTTCTTCAGGTGTGGCTTCTGCTCTCAGGGTGATTTTGAGGTCAGCTTGGGAGTAAAGTGGTTTTCGTTCTTCGAGAAGCGATCGCAATTTGCCCTTGGGATCGGCATCTTCTAACAATGGTCTTGTAGTATCCTCTGCTATGCGTGTGTACAGTAATTCTACTGGTACGTCTAGCCATACAACTAAACCATGGCGGAGGTAACTCCAGTTTTTTTGTCGTAATACGATGCCTCCACCTGTTGCTATAGTCAAATGGGTATAAGCACAAACTTGTGCCAGTACATCGCTTTCTAACTGGCGAAATGCTGCTTCACCTTCTTGGGCAAACACCTGATTAATGGATCTTCCTACTGATTTAGTAATGACATCATCAGTATCTAAAAACCTATAACCCAGATGCTGTGCTAGTAATTTTCCTACCGTGGTTTTACCTGCGCCCATCATGCCAATTAAATACAGGTTGACTCCTTGCAATAAGCTGCTCACCAGTTATTTCACTCCATTAAAGATATATTTGTCTATACAACTTCTCTAAATTTACCTAAGTAGATTTAGCGTTTACTTCTTGCTTGACTCTGGAGAAGTGCCAGTAGGTACAGTTTCTCTATATTGAGGAAAGCAACCAAACCATTTACCACTGCGGTATACAAGTTCTGTACCATACTCGCTCTGATCATGGTTTAGTATCTGCCTGGTCAGAGCTAGCGCCCAATTGTACCCACTAGTTAAAAGCTTATTTACGCGAGGGGTCATCTTCATCCTCTAAATCATCATCTTCAAAAAACTTCCAGTCGTCATCATCAGCTTGATCCTCATCTTGATTAGTAGTCGGTTGTTGTAATGGTGGTCTGATTACCCGGTAATCAGCATCGTAAATGGATTCAGTTTTTCCCACGGCGGTATTTTTTGGCTCACGATAGTTATAAGAGTAAACAGAACCAGATTTAGAACTGCTTTGAGGTTCTTGTTGGCGTTCGTAGGTGGTTTGAGGACCAGAAGTCCGGGGTTCTGGTGGTGCGCTGTCAAAGTCCCAATCATCAGTTCTGCTGTCATTTGTATCCCAATCGTCAAACGTGTTACTGGTGGCTGACTCTGTTTTACCGGTTGCGCCGGTCGCTCTAGAAGGCTTGCTGAAAGGTTCCTCCCTAAATGCCGCTTTCCCGCGGGGTGAAGTGGCCGTTGATTTAAATGGTCTTTGGCGTTCTTCTTCTTCTTCTTCTTGCCCCCCAAAATCAATTGGTATGTTCAGGAGGATAGTAATCAGGAGCGATGTAAAAACACCAGCAGCAGTACTAAAAACAATCCACATTGCCAGTGGTAACGGTAGAGTTCGCGTACCCAAAAATACTAGTGGGAGAACAGGGGACCAATTTTGAACTAACAATAGTGTGAGTATTCCTAGTACTGCTACTAAAAGAATTAAGCGAATTACAGCCATATAAAAGGCAAAAGTCAAAGTTACGAAATCAACTAAAGACAAAATTGATTAAATTTTACCTTTACTTACTTCCTTGCCACCTCTGAATGGGAATGCAATCAATATCTAGTTGATCTAAACCACGAGCAACTACAAAATCCACTAAGTCATCAATGGTTTGAGGATTGTGATACCAAGCCGGAATGGCTGGTACGACCCTGACTCCAGTTTCTGCCAAACTTGTTAAGTTTCGTAGGTGAATGAGGCTGAATGGTGTTTCTCGGGGGACTATGACTAGCTTTCGGCCTTCTTTAATCTGGACATCGGCAGCCCGTTCTAGTAGGTCAGAACTTAAGCCAACTGCTAGCTTTGCCACTGTACTCATGCTGCATGGCATGATGATCATCCCCAAGGTGCGAAAAGAACCACTGGCGATTCCGGCGCCCACATCACCCCAAGGATGACAGCGTAGTTTGCCCCCAACGGCTACTCCAGCTTGTTCTCGCCAGAATTGTTCTTGTGCTGATGGTTCAGCCGGCATTCGAGTTTCCTGTTCGCTGCTCCAAACCATGTAAGTTGATTTAGAAGCAACTAGTTCAATCTCATAATCTGCAGCCAGCAGATATTTGAGGGCACGAACGGCGTAGATGAGACCAGAAGCACCAGATATGCCTAATATAAGTGGTTTAGAGTTTGTGGACACGGCGGCTTGAATAAAGTTTATTAATCGTCTGCATAAGTATCTAAGTTACTGGGTAAGTAGATATCTGATGTGTCGTTTTGACTAGCATTAACATCAAAACCTTGAGATACAAGATCATTGCTGACAGTTACTAAATCAATTTGCTGACGATAGTAATCGACACTTTTAACTTGCACAGCTACGCGATCGCCTAGTCTGTAAGAAGCTCGATTTTTGCGCCCAAATAGTGCCTGTTGTCTGGCGCGGTATTCATACCAATCATCTTTGAGGGAACTGACATGTACCAGTCCTTCCACTCGTAAAGGTACGCTGATATCTTCTTCTGATATAGATTCTGCGCCTGGGACTTCAATTTCCACAAAGAACCCATAAGACTGCACCCCAGTAATTACACCTTGGAATACCTGACCGATGCGCTGTTTCATCAGTTGGGCTTTTTGCAGTCCGGCTAAATCGGCTTCGGCTTCTTGGACTTGTTTTTCTCGGTCGTTAATCTGGATAATTACCCGATTCAGGTCGCTTTGCAGTTCCTGTTGCAATTCTGGCGGTAACACGTTCCAGTTAATTTCATTGTGAGAAGAGGAGTGGCGCAGGTTAACTCGCTCTTTCACCCGGGTGTTGCGGCGATCACGTCCATACTCTAGCAGCATATGATACACTCTTTGCATGAGCAAATCTGGGTATCGTCGCAGGGGAGAAGTACAGTGAGTATATTGTGGTAGTGATAAACCAAAGTGGAATCCTTTAGTGGTGCTATAGGCAGATGGCTTGAGTGTGTCTTGTAAGAGATAGGTCAGAACTTGCTCCGATGGGGATTCGGCAAAAGCCCTAGTTAAGTGCTGATAATCTAAAGGTTGGATATCTACGTCTGCTTCTAATGCTAGTTCTACGCCTAAATTGATGGCTAATTTCAGCATTTCCTGAACATCTTCTGTATCAGGTACGCCTTGGACTCGCCAAATGGCGGGGATGCCTAAAGCACTCAGATGTTGAGCCATGAGTTCATTAACCAATAGCACAAACTCGGTCAAGAGCGAGCGCACTGGTAAATCATTCACCAATACCGCTCCTAAGATCCCCTCATCTGCATAGGGGTTTTGGTTAGGTGGTAGATTCAACTGTAAACTACCACGACTTAACCGTCTTAGTTTCACAGCCTTGCGTAGAGTTTCCAACCCTTGCAGAATCTCAATCACCTTTAGTGGTTGACCTTGAAATTCACCGGTCAGAATAGCTTCTGCTTGTTCCCCACTCACTGCCGTATCTACATTGATAACGCTAGGTTGAATTTCCCACTCCAAAACCTCTCCAGACCTGGGGTCAATAGCAATTAAGAAAGACAGCGCCAGCCGGTCGCTTAGTGGTACTAACGAACAGAGATCTGCCACTGATTCCGGTAACATAGGCAGCAATAAGTCGCCCAGGTAAACTGACCTCCCCCGCTTCGCGCATTCTCTATCTAAGGGTTCATCAGGGTGGACATAATGGGAAACATCAGCAATATGAAAACCTAGCAGCCAATGTCCCTCCGCTGTTTTCTCCAAACTGAAAGCATTTTCCCTAAATTTTGCATCACAATTTACACCCGCAATAGTCAGAGTAAATAAATTGCGTAAATCTAGTTTGTCTTTCAGGTCTGCCTTCAGGAGCCTTCTGGGCAACTTAGCAGCTGCGTCTATCACAATCTCCGGGAAATTACGTGATAGATCATGCTTACAAGTGACCAAATCTATATCAGCAGCAGCCTCGGCATCGCTACCCAGGATTTGTACCACTCGACCCAAAGGAGGATATTGTGCCAAGGGATAACGCAAAACCTCCACATGAGCCAGGTGGTCAATAGCTTCTTCTAACTTCATGCTGTTTGTTTGGATTTTGAGTTCAAACAACAACCGATCATCTAAGGGTACAGCACGGAAACCGTTGTCTACTGCCTTAATTCGCGCTAGTAAAGTATGGTTAGACCGTTCTAGGATCAGCTTCACTTCTCCTTCTGGAGAACGACGACGACTACCTTCTTTGAGGACTCTTACCAAAACGCGATCGCCATTCCAAGCATTACTCAGATGACTTTCGCGAATATAAATATCCTCAGAGCCTTCCACATCTTGAATAGCAAAGCAAAAGCCCTTACTAGAACAACGGAGCTTGGCCTCAATTACGCCTTCTTCTGCCACCCGGCGATATTTGCCGCGTTCTTTCACCAGAATTCCGATTTTTTCGAGAACTTCCAAGGCAATGTGAAGTTTTTGTAAACTAATTTCATCCTCACAACCCAGTTTCTTTTCCAAAACTTTACGAGCTACCAATTTATCATCAGTGAAATTGGCAAGGAGTGTAGCGATAGAAAATTCCATGCAGTGAACCGACCTTTGGTCAAAACATCATTTTTCATTTAATCTGGCCCTTTCCTGTATACCTTCTCCCAAGGGGAGACGCTGCGCGAATACGGCTTACAGGGGCGCTTTGCTGCTACGCAAAACTCAAAAGAACCTTTGCTCTGCTGACTTTTCAGGTCATGAGGAAAGATTATCGTATAACCTCACCCCCCAATCCCCTTTCCCTACCTCTTCTACCTAACCCTTTTCTACAAGGAGAAGGGGGAAATTTTAAACTATCTCTCCTGGGAGCAGAGAGGTTTGGAGAGGGGTTTTTCAGTTTCCAAAAAAAAGTCAGTTTTATTTGTAGCTTTCTCCCATGGGGGGACGCTGCGCGTCAAGCCCGGGGGCATGATAGACAACGACTTCTTATCAGATCGTCGGTCATTTCTGCCTAACCGCACGCTTAGAGGAAACGAAGGGTTCCGTAAGGCAGGGTTAGGAGTTTCACCCTTACGGTCAGCCACTTTATATCTACAATAGCTTGCGTGGCGTAGCCATACCTCGCACTATAAAATCATCTGGTGAGTTCGTCTGGATAGAGCAGCCCCTACAACTAGACTTGAATACAGTACACTTGATTGGAATTGAGCAACTCTAGGTAATTACGGAATGAGTTTTACTCATAGGCTGGTTTAAGACAACTCACTCACGGTGACCACAAGTGCTACCGGGTAAAACCACAAGTGTTTGATTGTCTAGATTTCAGGTGCTTTCAAACCATGTTCTCCTGATGTGTAAGTAGAATAAACTGGCCGTAAACCTGATTTTCCTACATATAGAATCGGTAACAATCACTTAAGCAGCTTGAAGCAACTGCGGGGAACCTTATCTCCATTATTGTAGATTTAATGCGTACTTATAGGAAATAATTCCAAGTATAGAATTGGGTAAACAGTATAGCATGTCAATCACCCCCATGCTCAAGAGATGCCATTGCCTCTGACAGTGCGCCCATCGCAATCGGCTAAAATTGGGACAGAACTGATTTCTGATTCCTGAATTCTGAGTCAAGTAAAAACTTTTAATTTGTGCTTTTTTTTGGGAGTATTATCCTGAAAAGCATTTAAGTGGGCAAAGTTGAATATGTCGGATGAATAATCAATCGTTAAAATTCTAGAATTTTTAGTTAATACTCAGAAATATTCAGCCTCAATGAATCAGAACAGAGGAAAAAGTAGCACATTGAGATTGGTGGCAGTATTATGTTGATGTTGGCTCAATTCCATAGGTTATATCCCAACGGCAGTATTATTACTGAATTAGTGCAAATTTTCCAAGGGAAATATATTGTCCGGGCTAGCGTGCAAATTGAAAATCTCACCCGTGCTACTGCTATGGCGGGGGCAGAAACCGTAGAAGCAGCAGAAGACCAAGCCCGAACTAGAGCATTAATGGTTTTGGGTATAAATAATTCTGCACAGGTAACGGTAGAATGCACTCAGCCAGTAGCATCACCAATGGAGTCAAATCCTACTTGGAACAACACTAGGGTGAAATTGAACCACCCCAATGAGAGTAACTATTCCCCGGTGATAGATGAAGACTATAGCAGTAGCCAGTGGTCAGCACCCAATGATATTCAAAGAACTCTACCGCAGGTCAATAAACAGATTATCCCATCCGATTCAGTAACAGTGAGCACGGATATTGCTGATAATGTCCATACATACAGCCCCGATTTTTATCCAAATGCTTCAGTAAATGACAACCCACCACTAGAATTATATAACTCAGTGGAAGATGATCAGACAATCACTGATCATCAGCCAAAACATCAGAGATTTGCGGGTAATGTTACACCATTTACACCCCGCAGTTCTAACCTCCAAGACCATGGGACTGATCACACAGGAGCAGGTAAACAAAAGAACACCAGTGAACCAGTTGATTTGTCTGATGTGATTGCAAAAACAGATGTGGAACTTCAGCGTCTAGGTTGGACACCAGAACAGGGAAGAGACCATTTAATTCAAGCCTACGGTAAGCGGTCTCGCACTTTACTCACAGCAGAAGAATTACACGGATTTCTCAAACATCTGGAGTCTCAACCAGACCCGGTAGCGGGATTTTAATCCGGGATGGGGGATTTGGGGCTTGCGTCCTGATCCCCAAGTCTACAGCTACTGATTGAGAACAGCAACTGGACGGCTACCAGCAGCGTGACGGTCAATAACCTCATCAATCAATCCATATTCCTTAGCTTCCTCTGGGGACATAAAGAAGTCCCGTTCGGTATCTTCAGCAATACGCTCAATTGGTTGACCAGTATGTTCAGCTAAATATTCATTAAGTCGTTGCTTGTGGTATAATATCTCACGTGCCTGAATTTCAATATCAGTCGCCTGCCCCTGAGCGCCACCCAAGGGTTGATGAATCATAATCCGAGAATGGGGTAGACTCATTCGCTTACCCTTAGCACCTGCACTGAGTAGAAAAGCGCCCATACTTGCCGCCAGTCCAGTACAAATGGTACAAACATCGGGACGAATGTGCTTCATAGTGTCAAAAATTCCCATACCAGCCATTACCGAACCACCAGGAGAATTAATATACAAATAAATATCCTTCTCCGAGTCTTCAGCGTCCAAGAATAGCAATTGGGCAACAATCAAATTTGCAATCTCGTTATCAACCTGTTGTCCCAAAAATATGATCCGCTCACGCAAGAGTCGTGAGTAGATATCAAAGGCGCGTTCGCCCCGACCGGATTGTTCAACAACGATAGGAATCATGCAGCGTGCTTGTAGTATCTTAATTTTACATCTATCTTATCGGGTTGACACTCTTCCTGCCTACCGAGGGTGGGCTGACATTGGGCGAAGCCAAACAGGTAGGGCGCGAAGACATTTTTTATTGGAGTTCTACCAGAATCTATCGCCCTGGTTTTCTTCTTTGACTGGAAGTTGTGGGATCAATATGTGGCGAGTGCAGTGAATGGCTGATGGCTAGTTTTGTCCCAAATTTTGCTGATTGTTCCTCTAATTGAGAGATGAAAAAAATCCTCCTGGACACTTTTTATAGAGGATAAACGTCTATGTCTGTATCTCCATGTGGTCATGGAGGAAAAAATTTAAAAATCAACAGGTGATGTCTCAGACAAGACTTTGCTTTTCCACATCAGCTGTGGATCTAGAATTAAACCTGAATATGGCGAGTGTAAAAGTAAATTTATTTGAACTATTGGTAATATTTCCAACATTTCTTAGGTTTTGGTTGATCAATTATGCAATTAATCCGGTCAAGTCCGCTAAACCAATAGTAAAGCGTATTTACAGAAGTCGCTGCTACTTGAACTCCTATCAACAATAAGAATAAGGATAACTGCCATGCCTGAAAAACTTGTGCAAGCCGCCATAATTACCTTTTTACTCCACCTAATAGCAGGACTAAGCACTAATCATCGAATTCAAACTAGGGTAACTTCATCAATAGCCGAAACGCGAGTTACAATTGTCAGCTTTCTACTGCGCTCTTTCAAATAAATAACCAGCCGCTCCCATGAGCATATAGTCCTGCACTTGAGGCATAAGTCCCTGGTTGAGTTTTTTGTTCATCGATAGAGTTTGTAGGCTAAAACTCCACGGGAACAGGGTAAACTGAGTAGGGCAAATATTGGCTTATGAGTTATGACTAATCGCCTTGCTGTGGAAACGCCCTATGGTCGTGCCGGATTTCTGCAAGTATTGCAAGCCTTGCGCCACTACTGCGATACAGAAAAAGAAGATTTAAGCCAACGTAAAGCACTAATTATTGAGTCTCTGCTTACCTCTGCGGTGTTGCAAGATGGAGCCAGAAATCAAGTTCAGGAAAATGAATTACTTCGCTAAAGTTGGGAAATTAGCACAGCCGTAATTACTCGGAATCAATCATGTAATAGGTTCCCGATGATCCCCTATGCAGAATTAGCATTACGAGGGACTCGCTTCTCCGATAGGGAAGAAAAATCGCGGTATGATGGCAAACAAGTTTGTACTCAAAGGGAACTAGATTTAGCCTTGGGGGGTAGATAAGAACATCAGCAATAATATTTGTTATCTTTTTAATAGTAATTTTGGCATGATTACTGTATAATGATATGTAGCTTTTTTCAGTCTTAAAACCTTGTATAGATAATAGCGAGTAGCGCCGTCATGGTTCCCTTGTGGAATTTTGCCTTGTGTGTTTACTCGCATTTTTCATAGGTTTTAGTGTGGTAAAAAATTTTTACTCGTATTTAGGAGTTTAGTCACCACTGAAAACTTTTGATCATAGGTGGGTAGACATCATAATAATCATGAGTTTTTGAGTGAATTATTCCGGTAATTTGAAACATTACCAGTTAGACTGCGGAAATAAAGTAACCCCACAGTTGTCAAAAATAAAACGTAACCAATCCCCTGTACTAAGTAGAGATGGTCTCTGTAACCAAGTAAAGATTTGAGAATAATGCCGGGAAATTGTTTATCTGGCAATATTCGTTCAGTATTCCACACCATGGGACCCAAAACGCAAGAGTGGATGTTCCTGAAGTGATCGTAATAGAAACAGATATTATCGGAGGTGCTACCACTCAAAGCGAGGTTAGCAAAACCTTGATCAAAATGCTTCAAGGCAGAAACCACTAAACCGGCAACAATCAATACCAATAAAACACCCATCACTTGGAAGAACTGGCGCAGATTGATTTTGACACCCCACTTAAATAGTAACACTCCAATAGCAGCTGCCCCTACTAAACCAGCAATTGCACCGAAGACCGGTACAAATCCCTGTTGAAAATTAGCAGCAATAAATAGAACAGTTTCAAAACCTTCACGGACAACAGCAACTAAAATTAAACTAAAAACGCCCCACCCGGCATTTGAGTTGTGTGTGAGCGCTTCTGTGACTGCTCCTTCAACTTGGGCTTTCATAAACCTGGCTTGTTTAGTCATCCAGATGAGCATCCAGCTGAGCATAGCGATGGCAAGGACAGTAAACAAAGCCTTCAGCATTGGCTCAATCACCGAGGTATACTGAGGGTTTACTGTTCCCAGTGTTTGAATTAACCAAGTAAATAACACACCCATCAAAGCACTAATGACAATGCCAACAGCCACACCAGCATATACCCAAGGATTGAGTCGCGATTGGTTGGCTTTTTGAAGTAAAGCTAGGACAATGCCAACAACGAGGGCAGCTTCTACTCCTTCTCGGAGTGTAATCACAAAACTAGGTAGAGCGGTAGTGATATTCATAATTTGGGGAATAGGGAATAGGGAATAGGGAATAGGGAATAGAGAGTAAGGAAAAATTCCAATACCCCCAATACCCGGTCCTTAACTTTTAGCTGAAATCCCGGAGCATTTTTTTCAATTCGAGACTATGCATCTCTTCTTGCCCAATCATGCCACGAGCAAATTCTTCTAGATAAATGCTAGCATTACTGACAGTGCCTAGGAGAGTTTTATACAAATCCAGTGCTTTGTTTTCATGGAATAAACTTTCCGCCAAAATATTCTTGACTGTATGCTCGTAAGTCTCTTCCATCGGGGCGATTTTTAGAGAGGGATGCCCATCTAAACCCGTGAGAATTTCTCCTACCTGTTGGGCGTGAAGTAGAGATTCACTGGCCTGGGCTTTGAAAAAATTGACAATGGGTATGCGATTAGGTCCGGTGACCATCAGGGAATAATGGGTGTAGCGGACTACTCCGGCTAGTTCAAATTCCATGATAGCGTTCAGTATGTCGATGGTCTTTTGTTTGTCAAGCTCTTGCATCGGTTGTTAGTTAGATTTAGGAATGGGAGTTATCAGTATGGAGTTAGGAGGTATAGTTTATTGGTTTAGAGTCTTAGACATTAACTATGGCCTCACTTCCCATTTATTTTAAACTCCCGTGTGTGTGATACCAATTAAGTAAATGCGATCGCATGGCGGGAATACTCAATTTTTTCATAATTCTTAAGATAATTTCTCAACAGCTATTAATTTTTTGGTAAAATTTGCCAGTATTTTTACTGCTAAGATTTAATAATTAATTACATACTCCAGCTTGTTTTGAGCCGTCACCAATAGTAAATTTAGGAAAAATACTTAATTAGTATTAAAGTATATTCTGCTATTGCAGAGTTAAGATGAATTATTATTAAGTATAAGCATTAGCCGAAGTAAACAACTTACAAAAACACTTTGAATAATTTCATCAGTCCAAGTATTTTTCTAGCTAGGAATAATAAAAGAGGTTTGGCCATCAGCCAAACCTCACTATAAATCCAGTGCATAACAACATCCCGGATTAATGTACCTGTTATTTTTGCAGTTAGTCATCTTCCTATGGGATGTGTCCAAATTTAATAAAAGCTGATATGGCTGGAGTGGAATTTTTGGCCATACATGGGAAAACGATAGAGATGTATCTGTATGAAAAAAACCTATATAATGCTGATCAGAAGTGGTAAGACAAGAGTAGCAGCCCTAATTCAAGGGAAACTGTTTTCCTTAAGATATATTATGGATATAGATTAAAATATAGGTGTCAATACTAGTCTCATTTGACTAGGATAGTTCCTCTAGTTACCTTTTTACTAAATCTGTTAATATTCATAGATGTTACAAACAAAACATAAAAGCGAAAAAAAAATAGGCTGGTCATTAGATGAACGAGACCCAAATTTCATCGCCAACCTCATGCCGTTGCTGAGTTTTTTATATCATTACTACTTTCGAGTTCAAACCAGTGGTTGGGAGCATATTCCACCGGAAGAGAAAGTACTGTTTGTTGGTTCTCACAATGGAGGACTGGCGACCCCTGATATGTCAATGATCATGTACGACTGGTTCCGAAAATTTGGCTGTGAGAAACCGGTTTACGGACTCATGCACCCCAAAGTATGGGAACTCAGCCCAGAAATAGCAAAAATTGCTGCCAAGACTGGAGCCGTGATAGCTCACCCAAAAATGGCTTACTCCGCTTTGCGTTCCGGTGCGAGCCTACTGGTTTACCCTGGTGGAGCACAAGACGTGTTTCGACCACATTATTTGCGGCATAAAATTTATTTTGCCGGACGGAAAGGATTTATCAAGTTAGCTCTGCGGGAAAATGTACCGATTGTACCTGTGATTTCTACGGGCGCTCATGATACCTTAATCGTGTTAGCTGACTTGTATAAAATTCTAGAGCAACTCCATAAATGGGGAATGCCTTGGTTGTTTGGAGTTGACCCGGTAGTATTTCCTATTTATTTGGGATTACCCTGGGGATTAGCAATTGGGCCTCTTCCTAATATCCCATTGCCGATGTCTATTCATACGAGGGTATGTAAACCCATTGTATTTGAACGCTACGGTCGAGAAGCCGCTAGCGATCATAAGTATGTCAATCATTGCTATGAATTAGTTGTCAATCGGATGCAGGAAGAGTTAGACCAATTAGTCCAGGACAGTGCCACCTAATTATTGACAAAATTAGGAGACCAGGAGTAAGTATTAAATTACACAGGGACTGCTTGCCGCAGTTCTACGGGTTCGCCTGTCAAACTAAAAGCCCGAACTTCAGTAATTTTTACCTTGACAACTTGCCCTTTTAATATATTTATGTCCCCATTAAAGAAAGTTAAACGATTCCCGCGAGTACGTCCCATGACTTGAGTGGTATCTTTGGAATTTTGGGCTTCTACTAAAACCTCTTCAATGCGTCCCATGTAACGCTGCGATCGCTCGGATGCTTTAATATTAACTAAATGGTTTAATCTTTGTAGGCGATCGCTTTTCACCTCTTCACTGAGTTGATTAGACCATAAAGCAGCTGGTGTACCGGGACGGGGGGAATAAGCAGCTGTATTCAACAAGTCAAAACCAATATCTTCTACCAACTTCAGGGTATTTTCAAACTGTGCCTCCGTCTCCCCGGGGAAGCCCACAATAGCATCACCACTAATAGAAGCATCCGGCATATACTGCCGAATAGTATCAATAATCCGGCGATATTTCTCCTGAGTATAACCTCGTGACATTGCCTTTAACACGTCATTGTCCCCTGACTGAAAGGGAATGTGAAAGTGTTCACACACCTTGGGTAATTCAGCACAAGCCCTAATTAATCGCTCCGTAAAATAACGTGGATGACTAGTAGCAAATCGCAACCTTTCAATACCTGGGACATCATGGACATAATAAAGTAAATCCGTGAAATTATACAGATGACGACCTATAGGTACCCTCCGCAAACTATCGGGAGTTTTACCCCGCAAATCTCGACCGTAAGCATCAATATTTTGCCCCAGGAGGGTAATTTCCTTGTAACCTTCTCGCCCCAACTCCTCCATTTCCGCGCGGATAGCCTCCGGAGTGCGAGATTGTTCCACACCACGGACATTAGGAACCACACAATAGGTGCAGCGTTCATTACAGCCATAAATGACATTCACCCAGGCCGTGACACTGCTATCTCTTCGAGGTTGGGTGATATCCTCCATAATGTGAACCGACTCAGTAGCCACCACTTGATTACCATCAAATACCGATGTGAGCAAATCTTTGAGACGGTTAGCGTGTTGTGGTCCCATGACCAGATCTAATTCTGGCACTCGTCGTAACAGGGCTTCTCCCTCCTGCTGGGCAACACAACCAGCAACAATCAAGGTTAAATCCGGCTGCTCGTGTTTACGTTTCGCTTGTCTACCGAGGTAAGAATATACCTTATGTTCAGCGTTATCTCGTATTGTACAAGTATTGTAAAGAATCAGATCTGCATCATTAGGGTCTTCCGACCATGCAAAGCCCATGTCTTCTAAAATACCAGCCATGCGCTCTGAGTCAGCTTTATTCATTTGACAACCGAAAGTAATGATATGGTAACGGCGATTAGAAGTAATCATGGGCAATGATGCTGAGTCAAGGTTAAGCATATAAACTTTATTTCTATTCTATGGCAATAAAACAAAAACTGTTCATTTGCTACTCATCATTCCGACTCTGGTGATGAGGTGGACTGCGGTAATTCAGCAGGTTGGCGACTACGGCGTAAAGCGTCTCGTAACCGATTTTGACTAGAAGAAGTATTGTTTGTGGTCAGCGGGGGATTTGTACTTGTTTCCCCTGCTGGTGTGACAGAATTAGTAGAGGTTTCCTGACTGCGGGTATTGCGCAAAGAATCTCTCACATTTCCCGGTGTAGGGGTCTTTCCTTGTCCAGAGGATGAACCCGCGGCTGTGTTTTGCTCAGTCTGAGGTTTTCGTCTGACGCGTCTAACTGGGTTTGACCTGGTGGGAGTGCTGGTAGTCGGTGTAGGACTGGAACTAGATGATTCTGTTTGGCGACTTGTTTCCCTGGAACGGCTGGTTTCTTGCTTTTTTTTCCGTTCTTGGACTTGGCGGTGTCGCTGTGAACCTTCCAGGGTAAAATCAGTAGCTATTGATATCCCTTCTCTCCCGCCTTCGGACGGTTGTAATTTCCAATTATTCGCTTGTTTCCTGATTTCTTCATCCAATCTTCTGTTACCGCTTGACCTGATAATACGGACATTGGTAACATCACCTTTGGCATCAATATCAACAGCAACTTCTACTCTGCCTTCGATACCTTGGCGTCTGGCAAATTCTGGATAGTTAGTATTACATCTAACACAAGCTGCACGTCCAGTAGATGATCTGCGGGAATTACCACGACGATTAGTACGTTCTGATCTGCTATTAGCTGGGGGTGTGGAAGGCTGTACTGATACTTTATTATTGCTGGTCGTGCCAGTATTTGCTGTGGAGACTGAACTTGTGCCACTTGGTTGATTTGACTCTCCCCTATTAACACTATCACTATTTCCCTGTGTAGCTCTAGAATCTCTTGTACCAGTCAATACCCCTGGATTTTTTTCACTAGTTTGAGTGGGGGGAGTAGCAGTTATTGCTTCTGATGTTTGTGAACTCAGTACAGATTCTAGCCTAGATACAGCTGCTTGGCGTGACACTTGTGGGGTGTTTGTGGTAGCTGTGGTTGTTGGTGTTGGCGGTGGAACTGGGGGAGTTTTGACAGTTTCAACACTTTGAGTGGGGGTAGTAGCAGTTATTGCTTCTGATGTTTGTGAACTCAGTACAGATTCTAGCCTAGATACAGCTGCTTGGCGTGAGACTTGTGGGGTGTTTGTGGTAGCTGTGGTTGTTGGTGTTGGCGGTGGAACTGGGGAAGTTTTGACACTTTCGACTTTTACAGGTGGTGGGGTGATTGGGGTTGGTCTGAGTGTAACTACAGGTTGCTGTTGGATAATTTCTGGTTGAGACTGGTTTACAGTCTGATTTCTAGCTGGACTGGGTGAGGTATCGTTACTGCTAATAATCTGGCGAGGTTCTGGTAATGTCTCTGCTTGGGGAATTGGTGCGGGTGGTTTTTCTACTTCTGGAATGGGAGAATCAATCATCACCACTTCTATTGGTTGATCTTCTATTTGGTGCGGGGTACTCCGCAGGAGATAAGCTAACAGTGATGACAGTACCCCAATATGAAGTACTAGAGAACCAATGAGACTATAAATCAGAAAATACTTGAGAGTCTTAACTTCTTGTGAACGATATTCTAAGGTAATGCCAGAAAAACTCATAGCCTATTGCCACTTATTCTCAGTTACCTGGTAATCTTACCACTTCTTGCCAGGGAGGAGGAAGCTAGACTATACGTAGGCTTAAAAAAACGTAATCACCAAATAGGGCATTCCTCAAAAAAACTAGCCTATTTATCTTAGTCTATTTCCATGGGTGAACTTTATGCCATTTTGGCAATTTCATCTTCTTGGTATCCCCCTAATCTTGATCTGGTGAATAGAATAGGTTTAAAGTCTGTGTGCTAACTTACAGCATACTTCATCGGAGTAGGTACAAGGGCGGGCAAGATGCCTACCCCACAAAAGTTTTATGATTCAATCTGTACTTGACATTCGGTGCAAGTTGCTGTATCGGTATTTCCCGATAGAATGCTGACCACTTTCATTAATTTCTGGTCGTTAGAGAAATTAAAAGGACAAAAAACTATCTTTGAAGTAGGCTTGTAGGATCTCAACACTGGTAATATTTTTATGACTTCCCTGATTCGTTTTTTGATGTGCGCTCCTGACCACTACGATGTAGATTATGTGATTAATCCCTGGATGGAAGGGAATATTCATAAGTCTTCGCGCGATCGCGCTGTGGAACAGTGGCACAAACTCTATAACATTCTTAAACAACACGCTATCGTAGATTTAGTAACGCCCCAAATAGGTTGGCCTGACATGGTGTTTACCGCCAATGCTGGGTTAGTCTTGGGGAAAAATGTCGTCCTCAGCCGATTTCTCCACAAAGAACGTCAGGGTGAGGAGCCTTTCTTCCAAACTTGGTTTGAAGAAAATGGTTACACAGTTCATTTACTCCCTAAAGACTTACCCTTTGAAGGTGCTGGAGATGCACTGTTAGACCGGGAAGGACGTTGGTTATGGGCGGGATATGGTTTTCGTTCTGAATTAGATTCTCACCCTTATTTAGCTAAATGGTTAGATATTGAGGTGTTATCCCTGCGTTTAACTGATGAGCGTTTCTATCACTTAGATACTTGCTTTTGTCCTTTAGCTAACGGCTATTTATTATATTATCCTGGTGCTTTTGATGCCTATTCTAACCGTTTAATTGAAATGCGGGTTGCACCAGAAAAGCGCATAGCAATTACCGAAGCCGATGCTGTCAACTTTGCCTGTAATGCGGTGAATGTAGAAAGCATTGTGATTATGAATAAAGCCAGCAATGCTTTAAAAACAAGTTTAGCAGAGGCGGGCTTCCGAGTGATTGAAACGCCACTGACAGAATTTCTCAAGGCTGGTGGTGCTGCTAAATGTCTGACCCTACGTGTTACTGAGCCAATAGATATTAATATTCATGCGACGGTTTCCGTAGAAAGCCGGATGATTCGGTTAGAAGGGCATTTACTGGACTCTGGTGTGATTAACCAGGCTCTAGATTTAATTGTAGATGGTGGTGGTAGTTTCCAAGTGATGAATTTCACCTTGGGAGAACAACGCCAGAGTACATCAGCTGCTGAGGTGAGAGTTTCAGCCCCCTCCCATGAGGTGATGGAAGAAATCATCTCTGAGTTAATTGATTTGGGGGCTGTGGATTTACCCCAAGATGAACGGGATGCTAAACTGGGACCTGTGATTCAAGCCGGGGTGGCTCCTGATGATTTCTACGTCAGTACTATTTATCCCACGGAAGTACGCATTAATGGTGAGTGGGTGAAGGTGCACAATCAGCGCATGGATGGCGCGATCGCCATCACTCAAACTCCCAATGGCTTAGTGGCTCGGTGTAAACTTTTACGTGAGTTGGAGATTGGCGACAGGGTAGTTGTAGATGTGCAAGGTATCCGTAGCATTCGCAAAGCTGAATCACGGGAACAGCGTCACGGTCAAGAATTTACCTTTATGTCATCGGGGGTTTCCAGCGAAAGACGTGTGGAATTAGTGGTGGAGCAAGTAGCGTGGGAGTTACGTAAAATTAGGGACGCTGGTGGTAAAGTAGTTGTGACGGCAGGCCCAGTAGTGATTCACACAGGGGGCGGTGAACACTTAGCGCGGTTAATTCGGGAAGGATATGTACAGGCGCTCTTAGGGGGGAATGCGATCGCCGTCCACGACATCGAGCAAAACATGATGGGAACTTCCCTGGGTGTGGACATGAAACGAGGTGTCGCCGTCCTGGGGGGACATCGCCATCACCTGAAGGTAATTAACACTATCCGCCGTTATGGCAGCATTGCCAAGGCTGTGGCTGCTGGAGTGATTCCCAGTGGTGTAATGTATGAATGTGTCACTAATAATGTACCTTTCAGCCTAGCTGGTTCGATTCGGGATGATGGACCTTTGCCTGATACCCAAATGAATTTGATTAAAGCCCAGGAGGAATACGCCCAACTCATTCAAGGTGCGGAGATGGTTTTAATGCTATCTAGTATGCTGCACTCTATTGGGGTGGGAAATATGACTCCGGCTGGGGTGAAAATGGTCTGTGTAGATATTAATCCGGCTGTAGTGACTAAATTAAGCGATCGCGGTTCTGTAGAATCAGTAGGTGTAGTGACAGATGTGGGTTTATTCCTGAGTCTGTTAATTCAGCAGTTGGATAAGTTGACAAGTCCCTATGTAGCTAGTGTAGGTTAAGAAATGTTGCACGCAAAGTCGCAAAGGCGCAAAGAAGAAGATGTCCAGAGTAGTGTTTCAGCAAGATGTACAGATTAATTGGGTGAGTTTTATTGCTGATTTCCTTTTGGTGGGGATGGTTTTTGGCCCCCCTCTTGCTCCTTTCTTGGCTGCGTCTGATGTGTCTTTGCTCGGCAGGATTGCGGATATTATCTATTTCATGGGTAATCATGTCTGTCCGCAACCTGATATGGGACTAGATTTAGCACCCCCGTTTATTATGGCTGTGTGTATGCGCTGCTATGGTACTGTGACGGGGTTGCTAGTGACTCGCTTGTTGTATGGGGTAACTGGTGGTAAAGGTTTTTACTGGTTAAGTCAATACGGCTGGAATGGTGCAGCCTTAGCCAGTGTGTTGATGATGGCTTACCCCTTGGAATTAGCGGCCCAGGTTTTTGGGTTGTGGGATTTTAATAATTATTTAGTTACACCGTTTGGGTTAATTACGGGTTTGGCTTGGGGTTTATTTACTATGCCGCTTCTGCACGGTTGGCAACAAGGTAAACGGACAAATTTCAGCAGCCAATGGCATAGAATTAAAAAAGAAGCTCACCGATAGTTACCACATGAACAAGACATTATTGTTCAATGCGTCAAGTCAGTCACCATGTCTGTAAAGCATATCAGTTTCGGGTTAGTTGCGATCGCTATACATTTTCTAATTTTATACTGTTTTGGGGGTTTATTTCACGCAGAGTAGCAGAGACTTGGAGAGTCTGCTTGACTTGAAATTACATTTACACTCGCTTGATTTTAAACCAACAAGCTAAATTACATACGTAAAATTACGTAATTATGAATAATCCAGATTTTTGGAATGATGAACCAACCTAAAATCCCAACTCCTCTTTCTCTCTGCGAATTTGCGCCTTTGCGTGGTAAAAATCATTTCTTAAACCACTCCACAACACCCTCAGCCAAAACCCTCGCTAACCTCCTTTGTTCCTGAACATCCATCGCCAACTCAAAATCATCAGGGTTACTCATAAAACCCAACTCCAATAAAACCGATGGCGCAGAATGGGGACGTGTTAGCGCTAAATTATGCCAATACACCCCAAAAGAAGACCTACCCAAATTTTGCACTAACCGATTTTGCAGTAACACAGCTAAACTGTGCGCTTGGGGATGATACCAATAACTACTAACTCCCTTAGTATTTTCCGCATCACCATCATCAGCCAAAAATCGATAATGAAAAGTCAGTGCGATGTCTACGGCGGGCGAAGCCATCGCAGGTTCATTTTCCTCTATCATTTTCTGACGTTCCACCAAAGACAAATCCCGGTCATCTTCTCTAGCCATTACCACTGTTGCACCTCGTCGCCGCAATTCATCCCGCAAAAGTTTTGTCACTACCAAATTTAAATCTTTCGCTAAATAACCTGTTGGTCCTGCTGCGCCTAATTCTTCCCCACCATGTCCGGCGTTCAGCAGAATTTTTACCCCAGATAAAGGTTGTGTTTGTCTGCGGGGAAGAACCGGAGGATGACGCAAACTTAAAACTAAGCTTGTATCTCGGTATTGCAGGTTATATCCCCACTGTTGATTTGTTTTGAGGTTAAAAGTATATTGCACCTTGCCAGGAGCTATTTGCTGCCAATCTAGACGAGAAATTAAAGGGTTATCATCTAGGCGAATTGTGTCTGTTTGGGCAGTGGTGTTATGTAAAGTCAGGGTAAGAGTTTTATCCCCCTGTTTTACAGTGACAGGGACAGGAACTTGCAAAGGAAAGACTATTTCTGTTGTTTTCGGTAATTCCCGCGAAATTATACTGCGAATCATCGAGTGTGGTGGAATTGCACCTGGAATCATCCGAGTTTCTTGACTATGAATCCAAGCTCCATAGTCTAAACGCAACCAATCACCTTCTTTACCTGTAACAGATGCTCTCACACCTTGGGGTAAAGGCGTTAACCGTGAATCAGTGGTACTGGGGCCTGTCCGCGCCACACCAGCCTCAGCTATGATTTCTACTATTGGAAGTTTGGCTGGTAAAAGGGTTTGAATCTTACCAGAACTGACTTGAGTTGTTGTCTCGCTATTGAGAGTTAATTGATATTCTGGTTTTTTTCCATCTGGTAATATTCCTAATTTTGTACATCCCTGATATTTCCCTGGGATAATTTGAGTGATGGGTTGATTTTTACCATCTATATATATGGCTGAATTACTGGGTAGAGATATTTGTTTTAGTTGCGGTGATAGCTTAACAGTTTGCTCTCCCAATCTTACGCTTACATTAGCATTAGGAGAGGCGATGCCTACGGCGGGCGAAGCCATCGCACTAAAACAAATTTCTTCTCCTGGTAGTCGATAAATATCAACTTGGGGCGTAAGGGTATTTTCTCCAAAGGCTAATCCTTGGGGGATTTTAGGCTGATTATCAACTCTAGTTACCTGTATTTGCAGTTGTTGATTGTCGTAAGTCACAGTAAACCGATTTTCTCCCACCTCCAAGGGAAAGCTAGGGGCGAAATGTCCAGATTTACTGCGCTTAATGGGTTGATTATTAATTAAAACTTGTCCTGTTGGTGGTGCGGTTCCCAGAAGAAATATTTTATCTGTATTAGTTTGGTGATTTGCTGGCGGATAAACTATTTTCAGCGTGTTTTCTTGCGCCCAAGCTAGGCTGGGAGTTGTGAAGGAACCAAGAATGATTAATCCTAAAAGCGATCGCATGATTAAAATGTTTTGGTGGGTTATATCAATTTACATTGAAGCTGCATAAAAAAGAGCTTCGAGAATAAAATCATAAGAAGTCAAGGAAATAACACGTTCCGATGTGATTTGACTGAGAAGTTCGTTGAGGCGAGCGCGAAGTTAATCAAGTGTGTTGAAAACTTGTCCTTTGATTTGAGATTTGAGAAACAACCAAAATCTTTCAATGGGGTTAAGTTGTGGACAATGGGCTGGTTGACACAGGGGAATAATATTTTCAGGCCACTTCAATTGAGAGGTAAAATGTGCTGCGGCTTGGTCAATTTTAAGGAGTGCAATATCTTCTGCGAGTTGAGATGAAAGCGCATCTAAAAATTGTTGAAAATGTTCTCCACAAAGCTTTGGATATTCCAAGCAAAAATGCTATCCACTCAATGGTTCAACAACACCATACAGCCAAAAACTTTCTCGCTTCCATGAAACTCTCACGAATGGTTGAACACCAGGACTAGTCAGAACACGTCTAGGTCGGGTTTTTAATCCCAATCGGGTCTCATCTTGACATAGATAACGTAACCGTTTGCCTTGACCAAATAGTTTTTGCCAAATTATCACTGCTTGTGCAATGTTTTTTTAAATGTCTCTATTGCTTGTGGGTCTTGCTTGACACTGCATCGTCTTGGTACTTTCAGCTTGCAACCGAGCTTGTATCGCACTAGGTAATGTACCATTCGGTAACTTACATCTAATCCATAATTGTCATTGAGCCAACTCACAATTTCTCCGTAACTCGCAAAACCAGCGGACGAATTTAATTGAGTTTTGAGCGATTCGAGTACCTCACCTTTGATTTTTGGCTCTTGTCCGGGTGGTTTTTTCATTTTCAGTAACCCAGCTAATCCAAGAGTCGGTATTTCTGTAACCACCTTGTTATCGTTGATGGGTCACGTGCTAGTCTTTGTAAATTGATATTACAACGGTACAAACCTTTTCAAGAAAATATAATTGATCGCCGTCTAACCCACCCTACTTTTAAACCACTCTACAATTCCCTGAGCTAAGGCTTTTGATAATTTTTTCTGTTCCTGAGAATTTGTCAACCATTCAAACTCTTGGGGGTTAATCATAAAACCTAATTCCAATAACACTGATGGCGCAGCATGGGGACGTGTCAGGGCCAGATTATTCCAGAACACACCATAGGAGGGTCTGTTCAGCTTTTTGACTAAATAATTGTGCAGGAATACAGCTAGGCTGTGGCCTTGGGGATGATACCAAAAAGTGCCGATTCCCTTGGTGTTTTCAGCGTCACCACTATCGGGTAAGGCATTGTAATGTATGGAAAGGGCGATCGCCGGTTCTTCTCGATGTATCATAGCCATGCGATCGCCCAGAGAAACTTCAATATCACTATCCCTAGTCATTACAACAGTAGCCCCTAATTTTACCAACTCATCCCGTAATAATTGGGAGACGACTAAATTAACTTCTTTTTCTGTATATCCAGTTGGACCCACAGCACCGGATTCTTTGCCACCATGTCCGGGATCGAGTAGAATCTTGATATCAGATAGGGGTTTTCGTCTTTTCCGTCCCCTTGTTGGCGGATGACGCAAAGCTAAAATCAGGGTTGTATTGTCGTATCTGAGCTTATACCCCCACAGTTGACTTTTTTTCAGGTTAAAGGCGTATTTCACCTGTTCTGGAGCTACCTGCTGCCAATCTAGACGAGAAATTAAAGGGTCATCATCCAAACGGATTATGTCTGTTTGGGCGGTAGTATTGTAAAGTGTGATAGTGAAATGATCATCGCTGTGTTGCACGCTCACGGGTACAGGAACTTGTAGAGGGAAAACTATCTCTGTCGTACCAGGAATCCGGCGATATCCGACACTGCGAATCGTTGTGCGTGGCGGAATTGCACCTGGTAAAACACGAGTCTCCCTGCTATGAATCCAACCACCATAGTCTAGGCGTAACCATTCACCTTCACGGCCTGTAATTGATGCTTGTGTACCTTTGGGGAGGGGGGTGAGTCGGGAATAATCTGTACCTGGTCCTGTCCGCGCTACCCCTGCATCTACTACTACCTCGGCAACTTCTAAGTTTGCAGGTGAGACAATTTGAATATTGCCAGTTCCTGGTTGAGTTATCGTCTCGCCGTTGAGTGTTAGTTGAAATTCTGGTTTCCCCAAATCTACGCTTTTCCCATCAGCAATCATGTTATTACCATCAATTGGGGTTAGGGAAACAGCTTGTTGAAACGTAGTGCAACCCTCATACCTTACCGGGATCGACTCAGCATAAGGCTGGTTGTTTCCTGTAAGTGCTGCTAAATTACTTGGTAGTCTTATCTGCTGAGGTTGGGGTACAAGAGCAATAGTTTGATTTGCCAGATTGACAGATACACTGGCGTTAGGGGGTGCAATGGCGCTAAAACAAATTAATTCTCCCGGTAGTTTGGCAATGTCAGCTACAGGAATCAGAGAATCTTTGGCAAAGGCTAATCCTTGAGGTAACTCGGCTACCGTCGCCAGCCTTGTAACTTTAATTTCTAGTTGCTGATTTTGGTGACTGACAGTAAAGAGATTTTCTCCTAACTGCAAAGGGAAACTGGGCGCAAAATGCCCGGCTTGACTGCGGTTAATTGCCTTACCATTGATGAGAACCTTTCCATCTGGTGGCGCAGTCCCAATGAAAAAGATTTTTTCGGAGTTTGTTTGGTGGTTGTTTGGGGGATAAACAACTAATAGTGATGGTCTGGCCAATGCGACTACAGAGGAGGTAACGATAAACCCTAATATTACTAAACCTAGAAGTTTTTTCACGACAACAGCACAAAATATTTCACCACAGCAAATGTGGCACAATGACGGGATGTTTTTTGAGAAGTTGCTAAAAATTCTAACTACTAACTTATGACTAAGTTTATCTTTGTAACTGGAGGTGTAGTTTCCAGTATTGGTAAGGGCATTGTAGCAGCAAGTCTGGGCCGTTTACTCAAATCGCGAGATTATTCGGTGTCGATTTTGAAACTGGACCCTTATATTAATATTGACCCAGGTACTATGAGTCCTTTTCAGCATGGGGAAGTTTTTGTTACCGAAGATGGTGCGGAAACAGATTTAGACTTGGGACATTATGAACGCTTTACTGATACTTCTATGTCGCGGCTAAACAGTGTTACCACTGGTTTAATTTACCAAGCAGTAATTAATAAAGAGCGGAGGGGAGACTATAATGGCGGGACTGTACAGGTTATCCCCCATATCACCAATGAAATTAAAGAGCGGATTCTGACTGTGGCTGAGGCTACAAATCCATCTGTATTAATTACGGAAATAGGTGGGACTGTCGGTGATATTGAATCACTGCCATTTTTGGAAGCTATTCGCCAGTTACGCAAGGAAGTGGGACGGCAAAATGTGTTGTATATGCACGTTACCCTGGTACCGTGGATACCTTCGGCCGGGGAAATGAAAACCAAGCCCACACAGCATTCTGTCAAGGAATTAAGATCAATTGGCATTCAACCAGATATTTTAGTCTGTCGCTGCGATCGCCCCTTACCTGTGGGATTAAAACGCAAGTTGTCGGAATTTTGCGATGTTCCAGAGGAATGCGTCATTACTGCCCAAGACGCTGGGAGTATTTATGAAGTACCGCTAATTGTAGAACAGGAGGGATTAGCAGAACAAGTATTAGCGTTGTTGCAAATGGAACAACGCCCACCAAATTTGGTCCATTGGCAAACAATGGTAGAACGCTTATACAGTCCTCAGTACAGTGTGGAAATTGCCATTGTAGGAAAATATGTACAGTTAAGTGATGCGTATCTGTCCGTAGTAGAAGCACTGCGTCATGCAGCTATTGCTACATATGGTGATTTGCGCTTGCGATGGGTGAACTCGGAAGATTTAGAAACCCAATCGCCGGAAACTCATTTAGCAGGTGTGGATGGTATTCTAGTCCCGGGTGGTTTTGGTATCCGCGGGGTGGATGGTAAAATTGCAGCTATTCAATACGCTCGCGATCGCCAAATACCCTTTTTAGGTTTATGCTTAGGAATGCAGTGTTCCGTAATTGAGTGGGCGAGAAACGTACAAGGATTAACGGGTGCAAACAGTGCGGAATTTGACCCCAAAACCAAGTATCCAGTCATCAACTTGTTACCAGAACAGCAGGATGTAGTTGACTTGGGCGGTACGATGCGACTGGGACTCTATCCTTGTCATTTGCTCCCTAATACTCTAGCTGCTAATCTTTATCAACAAGAAGTAGTTGACGAGCGCCACCGGCATCGGTATGAGTTTAATAATAGTTATCGTCAGATGTTGTTAGAATCTGGGTATGTGATCAGTGGAACTTCCCCCGATGGACGCTTGGTAGAAATTGTGGAATTTCCCCAACATCCCTTCTTTTTAGCCTGTCAATTTCATCCCGAGTTTCATTCGCGTCCTAGCACTCCTCACCCTTTATTCCAAGGATTTATGGAAGCCGCTATTAACAGAACTCATCCTGTATCCAACTTACCAACACCTGTACAGGTTTCTTGAGTATATTCTCAAAGTCTTGTTGAGACACCAGACAAGTTTCAACGTCAATAAATACAACGATGAGGAAATAGATACCCGACTTCTTCGAGAAGTCGGGTATTTGCTCATTCACCGCAGTAATTCTAATTCCCCTTCCCAAGAAGTAATGATGCCAACTTTGCAGCGCCCACCATGCCCGCATAATTCCCTAATTCTGCCGGTAAAATTTCTAACCCTGCGCGACTCGTAGCCATGACTCGCTGCTCAATTTCTGCCTTCAGTGCGGGGTAAAAAAACTCAAAGCTAGCACTAACTCCACCACCAATAATAACTGCTTGGGGAGTTAAAACGTAAATTAAACTAGTTAGACCAATACCCAAACACATACCATATTCTTGCCAGAAAGTCAAGGCAAATTTATCTCCCGCCGCAGCCAGCGCGCCTAATTCCCATGCTTCCTGTCCAGTGCGGCGACGAATTGCCGTAGCTGAAGCATACTGTTCTAAAGAACCGGAATTACCACTCTTACACACAGGCCCATCGGGGTTTAAGGTAATCAAACCCAGTTCCCCAGCAGCGCCTTCATGTCCTACAAACAGTTTGCCATTGAAAATAATCGCACCACCAACCCCAGTTCCCAAGGTCAATAAAATTAGATTGTCAAAGTGGCGACCAGCGCCCAACCAAGCTTCTGCCAAACCGGCACAGTTGGCATCATTAGCAATAACCGTAGGTTTACCTGTTTTGGCTTCTAACCAGTCCGCTAAAGGTACATTTAGCCATCCCGGTAGGTTGATGGCAATTTGGGCAATGCGTCCACTTTTATCAGCTGGACCGGGAGTACCCACACCAATGGCAATAGCTTGATTATATGGGTCAACTTGAGCGATCGCATCTATAATTACAGCTACAACGGCTTTTGGTGTCGATGGTTGGGGAGTGGCTACAGTCAAAGATTTTAAGCAAGTACCATCCGGGTTGAACCGTCCCAGCTTAATGGCTGTCCCCCCCACATCAATACCAATTAATTGTGAATTAACCACCTGAAAAAATATTATTTAGCTTTTTTGGGTTTTATTGAACAAAAAATCCTGGGTTTGGTGTTTTCTGTGCGTCCATAGGTGAACTACTAACCATGACTGAATGAAAACTCCTTGGTTCGTCGTACCAAGCTGTCATCGGTGTACCCCGCAATAAGCCGGACAGGGCGACGGATAGCATAAACCCACCAGTAGCAGCCGCAATTAAAGAAATATTATCTTTCACTCTAACCTCTTGGTAATAACTTCAACAATATTTAGTTGACTTCTCCCCTGGATGGAATCACAGGGGATTCTAAACTGATGTTGCTACGCAGGACCAAGCCATGCTACGCAACGTTTACGATATGATTTATTTAACCTTTTAAACAAGTCATATCGTTGTGGCACAGTCAAAGATGCCCTACCCACCTCGACTAAGGATAAACCTAGCTGTGTGGCTACTTTTCTTAAAATATTTGCTGCTGCTTGGGCATCTGCCGAGGTGAAAAATCCTTTGGCAGATTGATATAATCCACGTTTTACTCTTTTACCTGACGGGTTCCATCCTGCGGGTTTTTCACCATGCTTGTAGAGGTTATCGTCATCTAAGTAAGACGCTTTTGATGTGTACGCTTCCTCCGTTATGGTAACAATAATTCCATATTCGCTAGCCAACTCTTTTAATCTTTGAATGAGTCTACCTGTGGGAATTGGGACAAAGTTTTGATTGTTTGTTTTACCTAAGCTAGCATTAATTTTTTGCCCTTCATTCCAACCAATAACTATATTTCCTATCTGGTCATTCAGGCATCGGTTGACAATAAACCTAGCTGCTTTGTTGATAGCATCTCGCATTTGGTTATTACGTTGGCGTTGAATACGGTCAAGGTTGGTATCCCAATAAAAATTAGGCTTACCCTGCTTGTATTTGGCGACTAAACGACAATAACCTTGATTCATTGATTTGAGTTTTCTGCCATCAATAATCAGGCTTTTACTCAGTGTAGAAACTCCAGTTAACCAATTCGTACCCCCATGGTCAAGTCCCCATGCTTGAGAATAATCAAGATGTGGGTTGTTTTTTATTGATTCTTTTCCATCATCAATCACCCAGTTAATCCAGAACTCACCACAATAAGGACGGACTGTGACTTCCTTTACCCAGTCAGAATCAATAAAATCAGGTAAAGGTAGTTTGATGTCTGTAATTAACTCTGGTTTAGTTTCTTTACTAATTGAGGGTTTGAAATAACCATTTTTAAAAGTGAGTGCTTGACGAGGAAATGTTACTGCTGCGAAACCTCCTTTCTTGCGATACTTAGGTAATGAAGGTCTAATTACATCCCCGTTGTAGTAAGCCTTAACTAATCCGTTGTAACTGGCTATTGATTCACCAACTAGCTTTAAGGTTTGTTGTGCTGCTTGGGCGGCCAACCCTTTGTAATGTGGATTTTCTTTGAGGACTTTATCTAATTCAGGATAAGTGGTTTGACAATGATAAGTTTTCCACCCACTACGTAATTCATCACCACACCAGTAAGTTGTCAAAGCATTATCCATGCTTTCTAATCTTGCGTAATGACTTTGGCGAGTATGGTAAATCGCACAATTTATTAAGCTATTTGAGTGCTGACATTGGTCAACCCAAAAAGCTTTTTCTTCATCTGTGAATCTAGCTCTAATTGGAATTGTTCTGTACAAGTTTTACTCACCTCCTGTTTATGAGTATAATTGAAGTTCAACCAGACCAGGTTCATTTTTTTATTAATGCACCGACCCATGAATCACCGGCAGATATAGCTAGGTGGGTTAAGGGTAGGGCATCAAATTACTTAAGGAAAGAATTTCCACAATTAAAAAAACTACCTTCTTTGTGGACACCAACTTACTTTGTTGCGACAACTGGACAAGTTAGCACTGAGGTACTTAAAAATTACATTGAAAACCAGCGTGGTAAATGAGGAAACACACAGGATAAATCCCCTTGAGTCGCGCGCGTTTCATCCCCTCGCTAAAGCGTAGGGGATGAAAC